>NZ_JACJOV010000064.1:0-2304 GCF_014695745.1 Leptolyngbya sp. FACHB-671
ACCTTCAAAATGGGCTTGTACTCCTTCTGCCATTCATCCTCTGTAAACTGCGCGAAGAATCCCTGGTAAATTTCTTTCAGGTTTTTAGGAAGAACTGATAGGTTATCAAGTGAGTATTGCCCAGCTTCCAACTCATCCAACACCAGCTTGGTATACAAAAAATTGCCCGTCGAACGTTGGATTAGTTCATTCACCAGAGCTTTAGAGGATATCTCTGCTGCATCTACTTGACTCCGAAGAGAACTCTGCTTAACTCGACGTTCCACATACTGCCAGATATCTGCTAAACTCTGCTCTGACGTCTCCTCCAGCTTGTGCACCATCCGTGAATCGAACTCCCGCAGCACTCGACGATCGGGACGCGAGGTCAGAATGAACCGCACCCAGCTAGGCAAGCCTTCGGACTGAGACAAAGCGCCCAACAGCGTCACGATGTTTTCATCGTCATCATTGCCCTCTGTCATGGCAACTGCCGTACCCAAAGCATCAATCACGAAGATCGCTGGTGTTGGAAGTGTCTCCTGACGTTTGGCATAAATCCCAGGTAATACTGCTAACGGTGCTCGAATCAAGATATCTAGCTCGTTCTCAGGATCACTGCTCTTCAGGCTTGCAATATCAACCTCAGTAATCTCGCTATCGGTCTGTGACTCAACCTGGATCTTGACCTCTGCTTCTAAGTGAACCGGCTTGATTGTATTGATCAATGCCAAGTCATAATGCGGCAAAGTTTTTCCTAACTGAGCGGCTAGCGATCGCAAAATTCGCCCTGGTCTAGCTGTTTCTGCATCCCCAGTTCGACAAAAGTGGTAAGCAACAATATCTTTGCGGGTTTGAATCAGATGAGCGGCGATCGCACTCTTCCCCACTCCAGGTTCACCCGTCAAGACAAAGAATCGCTCTTCTGTTTGTGTTAGCCAATTATTAATCTGTGCCAAGAGCCACTCTCGTCCCGTGAACCCCTCGGTAAAGCGTTCTATGTCGTGGGTAAAATCAATGATAGAGAGACGGGTCGTGCAGGAAGTAGTCATAAGTGCCCATTTTGAGAGTAGTTATAGACGCTGAAAGAAAGTATTTTTGGGAGATTTTTTAAGTGGCGATCGCACTGCTTAAAAGATTGTTTTTTGAGGGAGGCGATCGCACTTTCCCCTACGCCTGGTTCTCCCATCAAGCTGGTGGGGGGACAGAGGAGGCTCTAAGGCAGAGGTGAAAGGGAGTTGAGGGAGAATAGGACAAGAAGGAAAGGTTCCCGCTTGTTGAGAAGACCTTCCACCATAAAGATGCCTGAATTCTACCAAACTCATCTACGTTCTTGCCTCAGTCCAGCTCAATTTCTCCTACTCCTGCTGGTGATTCAACTCTTACAAGCCCTCAAAACCATCAAGCTTGAATTCCTCGTAGCTAATCTGCCGATACCCATTCAAACCGAAAGCCGTCGTCGCAAGCTAAAACGCTTTTTGAGTTTGAGCGAGTTGAGCTTTGAGGACCTCTGGCATCCGATTCTCGTGGAGCAGTTACACCAAACTTATGCACCAGGTGCCAGAGTGTATGTTGCCTTAGACCGAACGCAATGGAAGCAGACGAATTTGTTAGTGCTCAGTTGGGTAGAACAAAGACGAGCCATTCCCATCTACTGGATAGAACTGTCACATCTGGGAAGCAGCAACTTTAAGGAGCAAAAGAAGTTGTTACTCAAGGCGTTGCGACCCCTGAAGGAGTACAAAGTGGTAGTCCTAGGCGACCGCGAGTTTTGTGCAGTCAAACTGGCGCGATGGCTGAAATGTCAAGGGGTCTATTGTTGTTTACGCTTACGGTGCCACGAATACTTGCAACAATTCAATGGGGATTGGCAGCAACTCAAACAGCTGGGGTTGAAACCCGGAATGCAGACATTTTTTCGCGGCGTAAATGTGACTAAAACCCATCAAGTCGGTGGCTTTCAAGTGGCAGCCTGTTGGCGAGGCAAATACCGAGGCAAAGTTGCCAAAGAAGGGTGGTTCTTGTTAACCAATTTGTCCTCCCTCCAAGCTGCAACTCGGGCTTATGCAAATCGCATGGGCATTGAGCAAATGCTGAGAGATTGCAAAAGGGGCGGTTATCATCTGGAAGGAACAGGACTTAAAGGCACTCGCTTAATCGCCTTACTTTTAGTCATGACTTTAGCCTATGGGTCAGCAACCTTTGTCGGACAAAAACTGCGTCAACGAGGGCTGGCTCATTACATTGCTCGTCCCTCCCAATCGCAGCGAAGCCACCCTAAACATAGCAATTTTTATACGGGTTTGTATGCCTTTAGCTGGGTCA
>NZ_JACJOV010000065.1:0-9845 GCF_014695745.1 Leptolyngbya sp. FACHB-671
GGCTGAAGAATTAGAACCCTACCTTCCCTTTTGGCAACGCTCTAAAACGTTACCCAAGTGGGATATCACCATTTTTCCTTTATGACCGGGGTGTTATTTAATCGCAAACCCCTAACAGATAATAGTGATTCGCAAAATTTTTATCTGAACCTAGGCTTGATAAGCCAATGACCAAAATGTCTACCTAGCCCATTTATACCAAAATAACTGTAGCGGACGAGACCTATCTCTATTGATTAAGTAATAGACTTGTTGCGGAATAAGCTCAAAAATCCTTGAAACCTGCTCCTAGAAAGCATTTCAGTAATTTTTAATCGAAATCCTTGAGCCCCAATCTCTGTAAGCATTTCAGCGATTTTAGTTGTTATTTTGCAACAGGTCTAATGAAGTAGCTGCTTCCCCAATAACCACAGCAAAGTTATCTAATCACTACAAAAAACTTGCCATTTGACAAGCAACTTTTTATTGTTTTCGATATTTTTTGATGTACATTTCACGGAGCGTCTGAAGATACTCCGGCTCAGTCTCGATCGTTGTCCAGATGTGATGAGCGAGCGCAAGCTTCTGCTTGTGCTTTTCAGAAGGAAACCTACGATGTTCTCCCTGCGAGAACCAGTGATTCACTGTAGTAAGCGAACAGTCGCAGATATAAGCTATCTCTTCCCTTGTCACATTCCAGTGTTTTAGAAACTCATCGAGTTCCATGTGCTCATCTTTTAAAGGCTGGAGGTACGCTTCTAATACAGCCCAGTGTCTATGAGCCGGGGACTGAGGAGCAATAGCCATTGTCATCTTATTTGCCACTATGACAATTTAGAATCATTATAAACTGGTAATTTCCACTGTGGCTGTTGACTGCCAAAATTGAGTAGTGTTGGCATTTAAGACAAAAAGTCGAAAAAACTTGACTCAAACTAGTAAATACGTACTATAAGTACTTTAACATGCTGTCCACGTTTTCTGAGTCAAGAAGAACAAGCAATTTTCCCTTCTAGAAATGGCTTTTGAAAGGTTAGCTATCAAGTTTGCTCACAGATACATCTAAGAGTCACAGGGTACGCATTATGAGCAAAGTTACATATTCTTTTCGCTTAGATGCTTTAGGAAAAACGCCTAAAGACAGGGAAGAAGTGCGGCGCTACTTCTGGGAACTGATGATCCAGCAGCATACTCCACTGATCAATCAACTAAATCTTCAGGTAGCTCAGCATCCTAACTTTGCTAATTGGCAAAACAATAACGCGGTAGACGCTGATGATTTAAAGCGTCTGTGGCGATCGCTTAAGAAGCAACCCCAATTTGAAACCATGTCTGAGCGTGCTTTTGTTTCAGCACGGTTAGTTACAAATAACACGTATGAATCCTGGTTAGCTCTACAGGCAAAGCGTCAGGATGAGTTGAACAAACTGCTTCATTCCATTGAGGTTCTGAAAACGGATGTTGAGTTGATAGCGATCAGTAGCTGTGACCTGGATGCCCTACATAATAGGGCGAAAGACGTTTTAAGCGAAGTGAATGCCCAAATCTCTGAGGATAGCAAGAAGAAAAGTAAGAAAGCGATCGAGGGGGGAATCTATAAAATCCTATATGACAAACACCGCACAACAGACGATTTACTAGAGAAGTGTGCGGTTGCATATTTAATCAAAAACAGATTCAAAATCAAAAGTGATGAAACTGAGGAGGATGTCAAAAAACTAGGCGATCGCATTCACCGCAAGCAAAAAGAAACTGAGATCCTTCAAAAACAATTGCAAAGCCGTCTACCGAAGGGGCGTCCGTGGGTGGGTAAAGACATTCTGGATGAAATTGCATCGATCGGTGTTGTAGAAGATGAAACTGAGTGGAATTCAATAGAATCGGCATTACTCAAGAAGCAAACTTTCCTGCCACATCCGATTTTGTTTGAAAGTAGTGATGACTTAATCTGGGCTGAACCTGAAAGATTTCAGATTAAAGATATACAGTCAGATGAAGAGAACTCCAGGGATACGGAGATTGAGGGGTTACAAGCCGAGAATTTGCAAGCTGGGAAAGAGAACTCCAACACTGAACCTCGAAAGCGAGTTTGCGTTTGTTTTAAGAGCTTTGACGAGAAATATGCTTTTGAAGTTGCTGGTGATTACCGTCATATTCATGCTGTACGGCAAGCTCTAGAAGAGCGCAAAATTTATGACGAAGATACGACCAAAAATACATCTGCATTGTTTCTGGTGCGCTCTGCAACTTTGATCTGGAGGGAGTACAAGAAGAATGAAAATAGGATCGTGCGTCGTCGGAAAGTTGCAAACAAGCGAGCCAATCGCGAAGGGCAGTCCGCTGACATTAAACCCGATAGTTTACCTGCTCCGGAGTTTTATGACCCGGACTTTCCCTGGAATCGGTATCAATTATTCTTACATTGCACAATAGAAACCCGGTATTTAAGTAAAGAGGGAACCGAGCTTGACATCGAAAAGCAAAAGAAATCCACTGCCAAAACACTTCAAACCTTAGAAAAGAATATTGCCGAATTAGAAGGGAAGGGTGAATCAACGAAAACTCGTAAGGACCGTCACAGTCGTCAATCTGGAACTCTGAGACGACTAGAGAATTATGACAATAACTATGAGCGTCCCAGTAAACCCCTCTACGCTGGACAACCTCATATTGTTACTGGTGTTGCGCTTGGTTCAAGTGGGTTGACCACAGCAACGATCGCAGATGCTACTTCAGACAAGATTCTGGAATGTCGAGGTCTCAAGGCATTACTTGGCAAGAACTACGAACTAGTCAAACGTAGACAGTTTGAACGGCAACTAAACTTGCGTCGCCGTACTCAGAACCAGAAGCGGGGTGCTAACGACCAGTTTGGAGAATCAAATTTGGGTGACACAATCGATAAACACACTGCAAACGCTGTAATTGATTTTGCCAAGAAGCATCAGTCAGGTTGTATCGTTTTACCTGACATGAATGATTACAGGCGACGGAAGCAGGCTGAAATTGCAGCGTTTGCAGAACGTGAGTGTGGCGGATGGAAAGGTATTGAGAAGAAGTTTGCAAAAGCTCAAAATGAGAAGATCCACTCGTGGAGTTACGAACGTCTGATCAAATACATCACCAATCAAGCCGAGAAGGAGGGGATTTTAGTGAAGATCGGGCGGCAACCGCTCCAAGGCAGTTCTCAGGAACAGGGAAAACAGATGGCGATCGAGGTATACAAGGCGATCGAGGCATACAAGAATAAAGCTAAATCAGAAAAATCTCGTCCTAATAAATCTGCTTAGCATTGAAGTTTTGGTGATTTTTACGGTACATTAGTACTGGCGCACGAACCAGACTAGCGTCACTACGATGCGAGTTTTAGGAAATGGGACAGGTTCATTGCTTTCCGTCCCTAGCACTGCCCGCTTACTCACGCTACCGCAAGGTGGGAACAATTCAGCGCTGTGAGTTCGCGATTCTCTACTGTTTGTGACAAACGTTTGTTTGCCTGGCAGTACAGCAAGATTGTGTATCAGACCAAGTTTGGCGAAGATGCATGGCAGGCTGAATCGCCGATGAAACCATCGGACTTCCCCTAAATTTTTGGCAAACCGAAGCGGGATGAAAAATCCCAGTACCTTTGCCAAAGTTCTAAAATCCCCATCAGTTCAAAGGTTTGGCAGCATAAGTAAACTTTCAATCCAGACTGAATCTAATTTTTTTAAGATGCTGCATATACCTTTGGCAAAACCGCTGATGAAACTCAGACCGATGAAAGGTTTTAGACTATAGAGGCGCAATCGCCTTTTTGGATACGGGTAAGTTGAAAGCGAGAAACCCGCAGGTTTGTATCAGCCAGCTCTTTCGGCGCAATCGCCTTTTTGGATACGGGTAAGTTGAAAGTTAATAGCCATAATTCGCAGCCTCATTGCGATGATTGGGCGCAATCGCCTTTTTGGATACGGGTAAGTTGAAAGATTCCAGCACCTTTTGATCAGCTTGCTACTTACGAAGGCGCAATCGCCTTTTTGGATACGGGTAAGTTGAAAGTTGTCCCCTCCTCCTGCGCGATAGTGCATCTAATCGGCGCAATCGCCTTTTTGGATACGGGTAAGTTGAAAGACGAACTCGCTCATATTCTTCGCCAGTAAGCTGGCTGGCGCAATCGCCTTTTTGGATACGGGTAAGTTGAAAGATGTTGCTCCTAATTGAGTAACAAGACTCTTTTGCTGGCGCAATCGCCTTTTTGGATACGGGTAAGTTGAAAGTAAATGTACCCCTCGTCATAGGGGAGTCCGAAGCGGCGCAATCGCCTTTTTGGATACGGGTAAGTTGAAAGAGGACTGTGGTTGGTAGCCGGAGTGCAAACACAACTGATGGGCGCATCGCCTTTCTGGATGCGGGTAAGTTGGAAGGATAGGGCTTTTGATTCTCGATTTATGCAAATCGTCTGGCGCAATCGCCTCTTTGGATACAGGCAAGGTGAGGGCATATCTCTTTCTACTTGATAAGTGTCTGCGGGGAGTTGAGAGACGAAGCGTGACGATCCCAATGTTTAAAACTGTTTCGCTGAGCTTGGGTCAACTAAGAAACAAATTACCTTAGTTTCCAGTACGACATCCGGAGCACAGTCATCTTTTGAGACATCGTTGAGCTCGTTCCGCATTCCTTAGCCATTCCAATTTTTCTGTAGTAGCGAAACTCTGCTTCTTGCAGCGATCGCTTCACAACGCTTAAATATTTGCAGACCCCTGCCTCTTTCCCTTCCCCCTACAAGTATTGTGAGAGATGAGCAAACCTTTTTGCTTGCCATAAGGCAAGACCTATCTCGGGAGTAAGCTAAAATTTTGGAGTATTAGGAATTAATAGGTCTTCGGAATTGACATATATTCCTTCGCTCTCACCTACAAGTTGACACGTATTCCTTCGCTGTCTCTCACGAATTGACACGTATTCCTTCGCCTATCCTACGAATTGACACTCAATTCTTCGCTGCTGTGACATTTAATCCTTCGCTGTGACATTTAATCCTTCGCTACGGACATTTATTCCTTCGCTCTACAAATGTACAGTACAAAAAGGCGGCACCCAGATTCGAACTGGGGGTAAGGGATTTGCAGTCCCCTGCCTTACCACTTGGCCATGCCGCCGCTCGTTGAATCATCAATATATCAAATTTTGGGTCTTCCGTACCATCTTTACGACTCTTCTAAAACTCTGAAAGACGTTCCTCGCTGAGGCACATCCTTCAATTTTGCTTGGCTGAAGCAAAATTGTAGCAAATCGGCGAATTGTGATGTAAATCACAAAAAGATCTGTATGCGATCGCGTTTTTAAGTTTACTTCAAAGTTACTTTATCAAAGCATCATCTTCATTTCTAAAAAATCTTTGCGGCTCTCACCTTAACTGCTATGCTTCCCCCCTCCCCCCTCCTCATTGCTCAGATTACAGACACTCATCTATTTGCGGGCAAGAGTCAGGAATTGCTTGGTTTACCAACTGCCAAATCTCTGAACGCAGTGTTGAGTTGCTTACAAAAATTGCAGCCTCAACCAGACTTACTCCTGTTGACAGGCGATTTGTCTCAAGATGAGACAGTTGAATCCTATTATTGTTTGTATCAGTTTTTACTACCTCTAAAAATTCCCGTTTACTGGCTACCTGGGAACCATGATGTTCCTTCCGTTATGGAGCAGGTTCTGAATACTGCGCCCATCTCAGCCGAAAAAACGTTTCAACGAGGAGGCTGGAATTTTGTGTTACTTAACTCAGCAGTTTCGGGTCGAGTGGACGGCAAGCTCTCCTCCCAAAGCTTGAATTGGCTGGAACAGCAGCTCCAGGCAAATCCCCACCCTACCCTGTTGGCATTGCATCACCCGCCTTTTCCTATTGGTTCAAATTGGATAGATGAAATTAATTTGCAGAACTCAGCAGATCTGTTTGCCGTGCTCGACCGCTATTCTCAGGTCAAGCTAGTACTGTTTGGTCACATTCATCAAGAGTTTGATCACTGGCGGCACAGTGTTCGCTATCTAGGAACTCCCTCGACCTGCGTGCAATTCAAGCCCAACAGCGCAAACTTTGCCCTGGATCAGCTCAAGCCAGGATTTCGATTGCTGTATCTTGATCCAGACGGAAACTACAGTACTCGGGTAGAGCGTATAGACTGTGTTAACCAATTATACTTTGCTGCAACGGGATACTAAGCTGTTACGCCATCGCTGAACCACAAGCTGTAGTGGAGCGGATAACCAACTATCGTACTGAGGATAAATCGGTAAACGAGGCAAAAGCTGCCAGCCCGCTTCTACTAAAGTTTGATTCAATGCTGCATCCCGTGGATGAGGGTAGTCCGGATTAACCTCATCTTTGGGGCTAATACCACCTAAATCTCTTGCACCTGCTTCAATGCAAGCAATTAAAAGATCTGCATCAGGAATTAGATTGGGAGGAATTTGAAGGGTAATTTCTGGCGGCAGCATGTCACGGGCGATCGCCACCATTTCCAATAGTTGGTCAATCTCAAAAGCAGATCCCTGCCAGCTTTGCTGCTGTCCGGGGCTGTGGGGCTGCAAAATTACTTCTTGAATGTGTCCCCAACGCTGGTGGACTTGGGCGATCGCCTCTAATGTTTGCAGGCGATCGGCGACTGTCTCACCAATCCCTAGCAACAGCCCTGTTGTAAAAGGGATACGCAATTCTCCTGCCCACTCCAACTGTTGAAGACGCAGAGCGGGTTCCTTACTGGGAGCGTGCCGATGCACAGTCTTGAGCAACTCAGGTGTGACCTGTTCTAGCATTAGCCCCATCGACACATTCACCGTTTTAAGCTGAGCCATTTCTGCAAAGCTCAACGGTCCAGCATTTGTATGAGGCAAAAAACCTAGCGACAGTGCCAACTCACACAGATGATAGATCCGGTGAAACCACTCGTGCCGTCGCGCGCTAAGCGGATGCACTTCACCACTCAAAATCAGGATTTCAATAATTCCCCGATCTTGAAGCCGCTTTAACTGCTCCTCTGCCTGTTGCAAAGACATCCAGTCATCTGTTCCTGGATCGACGCGAAAGTTGCAGTAGGTACAGCGGTTAAAGCATTCGTAGGTTGGCACCACCGTATAAGCGGGGCTATAGGTCACAACCTGAGTAGACAAAACCAATTCCCCTAAAACATCAGCAGCCTGTCCTGCCCTTGATGGCTGCGCCTCTTAGCATAGACGTTTTTGATGTGGGTTTTCACGGTATTCAAACTAATGCGTAAAGCTTCAGCAATCTCCTGATAGCTATATTCCTGACGCAGCAGTAACCAAATTTCAGCCTCTCGCTCCGTCAAGTCATACTTGCGGCGCTCAATCCAAAGCTCTTCCTGCAAAACTTCGTTATGGCTCTCAATCAGAAGCAGGATGAACTGACGATTGACAGGACTAGCGTTCTCACCGTGAGCAGGTTTTGGGCTAAACCAGCGCGCTCGAATACGGAGTCGTAGTCCTGTAGAAGTTTCACTTTCTACAATTAGAACGTGTTCCTCTGAACCAGACTTCCTAATTAAGCGGTGGCAAATTTCAGCTAGCGCAGAGGGCAAAACACTAAGTTCACAATCGTTCTGGGTGAGCTGTTGACAAAGTTCTCTAGCCTTGAGATTGAGGTGAACCAGACGCATATTTGGGGCAACAACAATCACTCCCTCTGGCAATAAATCAACCAAAGCACCCCAAAATTCACTCGAATCAGTAGAGTCAGTTGAAAGAATTTCTACTCTAGGAGGTTCAGATTTCGGGGCAAGCTTGTTTGGGACAGGCTTATTTGGGGCAAGCTTAGAAGGCTTTAAGCCAGCATTTGCTTTGTTGAAAAGAGGCTTTGTTGACAAACCGTACTCAACTGAAGAATGCATCGTAACAAATGATTCTTGAGAGGTGGGGCAAAGACGGATTGACATAGGTTTAGTACTCATCAGGCTTTGAGGTCATTCTGCTGGTTGCAAAAGTGAACTCGCAATGAGCTGGCCGTAAGTAGCCCTAGTAGGGTGAAGTTAGCACATATAAGCTGAAGTGGGGTGAAGCGCACTGAAGCAGTGTGAAGTTTTTCTATAGTTACGGCAATCTGTCCGCGAAAATGCGGAATAATGACGGATGTAAAATTAGTGGATTGGATATTGCAGAGCAATATCCAATCCTTGAATATCTACCAAAAGCTTGCTCTGCTAACGGGTCAATCTCGTTTGCCCCGTAGAGTTACTTGGCAGAACTATGTTCTGCCTCATTGCTGAGTGGAATAGCTTGTAGACTTACAGCGTTTGTGGTGAAAGCCGTCCACTTTCCGAAAGAGAATCACTTGGAAGTGGATCAACCGCTGTTGTCTACCACTCGATCCTATCCATCAGGTAAAACGCTCAGTTTGGGTTGCTTAATCAGGTGATGTTTAGATTATCGAACTGAAGCTTGTGAAGTGGCTCACCCGTTTGGGTACATTCGATACTTAAAATTACACGCTTTTTTGTAATGCGATCGCAAATCCTCATAACAGACAGCGGAAATAAATATGGTTTCTGTTTCTCAACCGATGGTTAACCCAGAGTCACTAGATCGGTGGTTTCCAATAGAACGGCAACGCAGCTATATCACCGCTTTACAAGAAAGGGGGGGACTAACGCGCCTTCGAGCAGAATATTTTGTCAAACTGTGGGCGTACTTGCTATTGAAGTCGCAGCAGGAGCGAGGGGAGGCGTTAGACCAACCACTTACTCGACTTTATCCGATGACGGAAATGATTCCCTGTACCCACCGAGAAGCAGCAGAGCTATTTTATGGTCAACAGGAAAAAGGGAGCGATCGCGCTGCGGGAATGATGCTCGATCGCCTGATTGGTCTAGGTTTGTTAGAAAAACGATTTGATGGACAAACGCTCTGTTTAAGAATTCGAGACCTACCAGAGCTAATTTTTGCTGAGCAGTCTGAATCTCTAGAATCCGTCCAGCTTTACCCGGATGCTTTTAATCCACGAACTGACGTTATTCCGGTTGCTAACCTATTTGTCAAAAACTACACCGAAATTCTTCGAGATGTTTCTGCTGCCGCAGCCGCCCGTAAAACCGCTAAGTGCTTGAGAAACTGGTCACAGAACTACTCTGCTTGTATGAGAGTCTTACGCAGATCAGACAACCTGAACCCAGTTGGCATTAGTATTTTCTATCCAGTCAGCAGCGAATCAGAAGATAGTTTCTTCTTGCCGCCCAGCCGCAACTTCTTTTTGACAGCTGATACCGATGTCGATCCGTTTAAGATGGCTGCTCCCGGGGATCTGGACTGCACTTCTGTCTTCATTCGCGCTTGGATCATTGACACTCCCTACATGCAGGGACAGCACATCTACAGTTTTCTGAAGGATGCTCAGCAAACCCTGGCTCAAATGCAGAACGATTTTCCGAATCTTTGTGATTTGTACTCGCTGGTCGTTAGCCCTTCCTGTGAAGAGTTGCGGCAGGCGTTAGGTTTTCAGAAAACGCATCAGGAATCTCAGCGTTCTTATTACAGAGCTTATCTAGCGCTAGATCATTTCCTGGCTCTAGACATTAAGCAAGCTTTGAGTACTTTAAAGCCCAAGACTGCAAGAGCAGAGTAGGTTTGAGTCTTTGGGTCACAGCTTCATTGCACTGTATTTAATGAGAATCTCCTGTCAAACTTTACAAAAAGCAACGAAAGTCTTATACTCCTAATACGACGCAATTATCTGATGCGTCCTCTTACTTAACCAAGCACTCAATAACTATGACAACGACTCTACAGCGGCGCGAGAGCGCATCACTGTGGGAGCAGTTCTGCAACTGGGTAACCAGCACCGACAACCGCCTGTACGTAGGCTGGTTCGGCGTTCTGATGAT
>NZ_JACJOV010000066.1:0-3047 GCF_014695745.1 Leptolyngbya sp. FACHB-671
GCTCCTCTAATCCTTGGGCAATGATATTCAGAATTGCGATCGCAGGATGCTTAGGTACAAAAAGGGCAAGTGGGATGTGTTCCTGTGACGCATCGGCAAACGCGATAGAGCGAGGAATAGGAGGATATATCTTACCTACTTGAGATAGCTGTTCTTCAATCGTCTGAAGACTCATCTTGGCTTGAACTGTTTGTGCTTCATGCATCGTAGGAACAATTCCAGCGATCTTCAAAGATTTGTTGGCACGAGCACGCACACGCGAAACTGTATCTAGCAATAGATCCGTTCCAACCAATGCTTTATAGTGCGTTTGAATGGGAATCAACGTATGGGTAGCTGCTACAAGGCTCAGGTAGCTAAGAATGCCAAGGCTAGGTGGGCAGTCGATCAAGATGAAATCGTAGGAATCAAGGAATGGCGCTAAAGCTTCCTTTAAGCGGAGATCGCGCATATCTGCCACAACCAATTCCAATTCGGCTGCACTAAGCCTCAGATTAGCTGGAGCCAAATCCATTCCATGTATGCCCTTGTGGATTGGCATCTCTTCGCTCAAAACCACAGCATTATAAATAGTGCGAGACAGGTTGTATACGTCCAACCCCATGAAGGTAGTCAAGGAGGCTTGAGGGTCCATGTCGGCCAGCATCACTCGACGATTTCTCTGAGCCAACTGATAGCCCAAATTCATCGTCAAACTGGTCTTAGCAACCCCTCCCGCTTGATTGAACAGTGCGATAACTTTTACCACTAGCAGGTTCCACATCTATATTCAAAAGTTTAGGGGATTCTGGCAGGGCAAGGGTAGGCATTTTCAATAAAACCGACTCGTCAAGCCCAAAATTTGGAAGCTGAACGAATGCAGCTTAAAGGGTTGTGTCGCAAAGATTTCTAAATGGCGAACAATCTGTATCGTTCGCGTTGTTCTAGGCAGCAATTCCAAAGATTGATTCGATAAATTTTGCTTGAGACACAGGGTTCCCTTGTTTGACTTCTTTGACTTGCCCTTTACGAATCATATTCATTGCCTCGATTCCGCTCAACGTTCTTCTGGCACTATTAAACATCTTGAACCCCATCATCGGTTTCACAAGGCGCTTGATGTTTCGATGGTCTTGCTCAATCACGTTATTCAAATACTTGCTCTGGCGCAATTCGGTCTCCTGGTCGCGCTGCTTCGCAGATACCGCAAGGGTCGTCTCATCTCCTTTAAGAGCCTCCATCGCGACGGGGTAAGCCGCATTTTTCTCGACGGTTATCTCGTTTGTCTAACTCCGGGGCGTACCTCAACACCCAGCGATTGATTTAAGACATATATATCAGGGGGTGGATCAAGAGTGGTGCTTGCGACAGGCTCTGAGGTCATCAATCCTTCCTGATCTGAGTGAGCAAGGCTGTCTCGCTGCTGCCATTGGGCAAAAATGGTGTCTCGCTCATCCTCAGGTGGTTGGTACTGGTAGACTCTGGCTCCTCCCCGTCGCCCATCAGATGCAACATCTCGTCTGACACAGATCAATTTCAATCCCAGTTTGCTGAGTAATGCCTGCACGACCGCGATCGCTGTCATCTTTTCAGAAATGGTGAGATTAAGGACGGCTTTGATGTCGTGGCTAAACTGAACAGCCCGGTGGCGGAGCTGCTCAACATCTGAATCGATCGCACGAATCTGTCGCTCGGGGTCTAAAAGGTTGAGTACTCCCAGAACTTTGAAGGTTTCAACCTGGGCGGTCAGCAAGCGCACATCTTGTAAAGCGATCTTTCCGTCACCGCGATCGAGATGCCCCTGCCACTCTTTGAGATCCCGTAACCGAACTAATTCTGGGTCATGAGTCAGGTAGTAGTGCAGCCGCAGTTGGGCATACCAGCCTTCATCGTCTTTGATCTTTAGCTCCGGCGTAATCGGGACTGAGTAGCGGCGCTGCAATTCATGTTTGTGCTGAGCATGGCGTTCGTCTGCGGTCTTCGCCCGCTGGTCTTTGAGTTGCTCATATTCTGTTGTGCTGAGCATGGGAGCAAGGGCGATCGCCTGCGCCTCACTTAAGCGGCTGGCTTCCTGAATTCCTTTAATGTCCTGAGTAACCAGTTCTGCGACGATCTCGTTATGCTGCCATTGCAAATACTCAACGCCGGGGAATTGCAGCACACCCTTTAGCAAATCTTCTTTTAATGCTTGGGCGATCGCCTTGGCTCCAAACGTTTCGGCAAGTTCCGTGCAAAGCGATTGAAACTCCGGCGGTAGCAGTTTCAGCAGATCATCAGTTACGGTTGTGACCTGGTGCCCTTCCATCACCAAACCATTGCGAAACTCGCTGCGGTAGCTCCATAAGGACACATTGACGCGGGCTGCCATCTTTGCCCAGCTGCGGAGGGTTATGGGGTCGGTCTGGGCATCGATATCAAAATCTACTTCCTTGAGCAGGGCGATGTTGTACTTCACGGCTTTGGTCGTGGAGTGAATCACATCCTGATAGCTGCAACTGCCATTGCCCACCTTTCCCGGACCAAATCGAACTGCCCAAATAAACCGAGGCACCGGTTCTCGAATTCGTGCTAAAGCTTGTCGGGACTCAGCATCAGGCGTTACCCCTTGGAAGATGCCAAACACGGCTTTGAAATGACCGCGCACATCGATCGAAACCCCCGTGCCGATCGTTGGGGTTGCCAGCACGATGTCATAGTTCAGGATGACCTGGTTGAGCCGTTCCACGATTCCGTAAGCCGGGTGCTGAGGGTCAGCAACACTTTCAGAGTCAATGCGGAGGATGCGTTTGCTAGGATAGCGAGATTGCAGGTAAGTTTCCAAGTTTTTAGAACTCCACCGACCGCTGACTTTTTGAGAATCCAACGCCACAAACACGGCTCCCTGCTCAATGAAGTCTTCCATCCGCGCCACCAGGGGAGCAGGGTTTTTGGTGTCGTAGAATGAGACTGCCCACCCAGTTTCTGGTTTCCATTGATTGACGACAATCCAGGGTTCGATCGGCGCTTCAACTAAACCCTTGAGGTAATCAATGCTGACATCAGATAGGTCGGCATCTTGGGCAATGATT
>NZ_JACJOV010000067.1:0-178962 GCF_014695745.1 Leptolyngbya sp. FACHB-671
CTCAAGAGCAGACTGTTATCCCACTATTTGATTGGGCAACTCAAATCACCCACTCTTGCTATGAAATTGGGCTAAGCTGACCACCACATTTAGTACATCTGCGTAAGTCCTGAGAAATTCTCTTTAAGCAGATCGGAGAATTTCGACATTTCTGGGAGGAATTGGGAAGACAGGGCGATCGCCCTCACCCTATGCTCAGACCAGTTCAAAGAGCAGGAGACAAAAATTGTTTGGATTTATCGGCTCAATGAGCTTAGCAATTGTGGGCGTGGTGCTTTACCATCTAGCGGTCAAGTTGCAACCACACTCCGTTAGCCCATTCCTAATTCTGGCAATGGCTTACTGCGTAGCCGCTCTACTAAGCACTGTAATTTATTTGGTGACACCCTTTGGCACGACTGCGGTCAAAGATTCCCTGCTATCAGCATCCTGCTTTGGGGTCGTAATTGTTGTTGTTGAACTGGGTTTTCTACTGGTCTACCGAGCCGGGTGGGATACCAGCATCGCAGGGGTATTTGCAACGGTCGCTGCAACCATTTTCCTGGTTCCCATTGGGATATTTTTCCTTAAAGAGAATGTTTCTAGGGTTAACCTAGTCGGCATTCTGCTTTGTCTGGTAGGGCTATTTCTAGCTTCAAGAAAATAGATGCCTTGCACGAACCATTTTTTGAAGTGTGATATGGAGGCGTGGCTTCGCTGCGCCCCATTCAGGCAGAAGGTCTAAGGAATCATCTAGTTTTCAAACAGATCAAGCGGTAGGTGCCCGTACATCTCATTAACGCCTGACTCATAGGCAGATTGGCAGGAGACCAAAACACCACGATGCTCACCTGTGTAAGCCTCGGCGTAGCACAAGCCAGATTTAGGGTTGAATTTGATGTAGACCGCGTCTGCGATCGCCCCTCCTTTCAACTCAGGCGCGTATCCTAAAGCGGCTGAGTAAGTTTTGAGAGCTTGCTGCCCTTCAGTCAAATTGTCTGCACAGATACCCAGAATTTGATAATCCGAAAGCTGCACGACCGTCAGCAGGGCCTCACGAATGCGAGGTTTGTCAGCAAGAGAGAGAGCATCATCTCGCTTGAGACAGTCAAACGGTTTCAAAATCTGATGGGCTTCGGCGGCGGTAAGTTGAGTCATCGGTTCTAAACAATGAGCAGTCGGGCTAAACCAATCGACGGATGCAGTCACCTGTTTTCCCTGATACTTAAAGAGAAGGTGTTGTAAGCGAGAAAACGACAGTGCTGCTAACCAAAGGGTTTGAAGTGGAAATGTACACAGGTACGCCAGACGGAAAAATCGTCGGGCTGTCTGACCGGATTGTAGCGGCACTGGATGGATTTGTGCGCGAACCGGATAGCCGCAATGTGGAGTATACAACGGCTCCGCTTTGCCGCTATGAACGACTGCTGTGTGACTTGGTGCGTCCCCGCCGACAGCTCAGAGCTTACCTGAAGCAGTTGGGCAACTATACACTGATTCCTGGCAGCACATTAGCGTTGGGAGAGAGCGATCGCTTCTACCGCTCTGACCCTGCCAATCCCTATCACGCTTACATCGAGAGTACCTACGGTACCAAAGTTGTCACCGCCAGCATTCACATTAACATTGGCATCAGCGACCCCGAAGTGCTGATGCGGGCTTGCCGTTTGGTTCGGCTAGAAGCGCCTCTATATTTGGCCTTAAGTGCGTCTTCTCCATTTTTGGATGGTGAAGTGACGGGCTATCATTCTACCCGTTGGGGCGTTTTTCCAAAAACTCCGGCTCATGTACCGCTATTTGAAAGCCACGCTCACTTCGTCCGCTGGACAGAGGAGCAGCTCGTCGCAGGCACAATGCAAAACGTTAGACATCTTTGGTCATCAGTGCGACCAAATGGCGATCGCCGCCCCTACAACCTGAATCGATTGGAATTACGAATTTGCGACCTGGTAATTGACCCGATTGCCTTACTCGCCATCACGGCCCTGTTAGAAGCCCGACTGCAACAGCTTATTTTTGACCCATCGCTTGATCCATTGGAAAGTAGTACACTTCCAGCAGCAAATCGGGCAGAAGACCTGGTTGCACTTACGGACGCAAACGAAGCGGCAGCGGCAGCAAACAGCCTGGACGCAGAGCTAAGGCACTGGCAAGATGGCAGGGTTCTGCTAGCGCGAGATTGGATTGCGGAACTGTACCAGGAAGTATGGGCGATCGCCAAAAAACAGGGCTTTAGCTGTTTTCTGCTGCCGCTCAAGAAAATTTTGCGGGAAGGCAACGAAGCGCAGCGCTGGCTAGAGCTATATCAGCAAACTCAAAACAGCCGCAGCGTGATTCAGCAGGCGATTCAGACAGCTGCTCAACAAGAGCAAGCGCTCGAACAAGAACTGTGTCAGCCCTTAGTTGCCTAATCAGTTGCTTAATTTAGGCTATCAGTAGCGCTCAAAAGCTTTACAATTTCTAATTGGTCATTTGTTGTTGCTGCTTATTAAAAAAATCTATATTCTTCGTCTCTCTGTGGGTAGATGTGCCACTTTCATCTAGGTTCTACCCGGATCAGGATATAGATACCTTGCAAGAATAGGATGAGGTTGCCAAAAGCTTTAACCTCTAAGCCTTTTGCTGGTAAGCAGCTTATTCAGGGTCAGGAAAAGGCTCCATGCCTCAAGTTGTTCTTGTAAATCCTCAAATTCCTCCAAATACGGGCAACATTGCTCGAACCTGTGCCGCTACCGGGACGGAATTGCATCTTGTTGGTCCGTTGGGATTTGAAATTAGCGATCGCTATCTAAAGCGCGCCGGATTGGACTACTGGCAATGGGTTGACTTGCACTACCACGCTTCTTTTGAAGCCTTTCAGATCTACCACCAGCAGCGCGGTGGGCGATGGATTGGCTTCAGCACTTCAGGGGTGTGTAGTTATATTAAGTTTAGGTTTGAGCCTGATGACTGGCTGTTGTTTGGGTGCGAGACAGCAGGATTGCCTCGAGAAGTTTTGTCTGCCTGTCAGCAAACGGTCTATATTCCCATGGCACAATCCCAGGTTCGCAGCTTAAATCTTTCGGTGAGCGCTGCAATCGGTTTGTTTGAGGCGCGTCGGCAGCTTGGTTATCTTGAATAAGCTCCAACCCCTGATCTCAAGCTATTTTCAAGGCTCAGCAAAGCTGTTCATTGGTTTTCCTGACCAATGTGAAACTGCATCTATATGGATACATCTACATTCATCTACCTGTTTCTTTAAGTACGCTTAGCTTCCTGACAAACCAGAGCAGGGAGTCGGCGTGAGCAACAATCTGATTACTGCTCACAACAACGTGCATAAGGTTCATTTGGGTGTTTCAACCTTGCTGGTCAGGCTGAAAGATGAATGATTCTCTTAAAAGCTATCTAGCGATTAAGAGATTAGGCACAGCTATCTATCCGGAAAAAACTTCTAGTTGTTCAGTCTTCTACACTACTAAACCCAATTCTGTTCGATAAGAAATTCATATAGAAAAATTGGGTTTTGAGTTTAGTAGAGACAAGAAAATCAGCGAAGTATTCTTATCAGTCCTGATGACAAGCTTTTAGACAGCAGTTAAGGGTGTTATTGTCCTTCAGAGTGTTGAATTGAGTCTCCAATTCAAGTCTTACCCTCAAGCATCACGAAGCCCAATAGAGCAGATCTTTTGTACTTCACCAAGTCGTAATCAAGAAAGCTCTTCAATCCGTAGAATCCTCTCAGGAGAAGTATTTTGGCGATCGCAAGATCAAGGTCGGAAGACATAAATTGGCTTATAGCCAACTTTTCTTTCGACAAAAAAATAATCTGGTTGCTGTTACCTGATGGCTTTCAAGCAAGAGTGGTGTACACTAACCCCTTGACTGTCATCAATCTCACTCGCTACGCCAATGTAGCCTCAGATGAGCAAAAACTTTGCGACAGATTAGTTCTACTTAGAGGCTCGGTATTGAATTTTTTGTCGGCTGGTGTAAGCTTGTCTAAACCAAAAAAGCAAGGTAATCTTGCCTATGCATACGGACGTTGTCGGTGATCTTGCTCTCTTCCCGTTGTGATTTACGTCATTGACTGGTGAAAAAGGTTGAGTGACTTGAGGACAGTTATAACGCTGGTCATTAGGAGGTCGTTCTTTGAAACGAGCATTTCCGCAGAAGGTTAGGTCTGCTTCCTGCCACCCATTCGTAATAGAGGCCGTGGTGGGTCAAGCTAGACGGACTCTTCCAGGAGTCAATCGCAGAGCCCGTACCTCTGCTGCAATGATTGGACTCGCCCTTTCGATGGGCGCATCCAGCTTGCTACTGCCCCGTCAAGATGATGGAGCGGCAGCAGCAGAGCCCAGAACAACAGAATCTGCTGTAGTTGCTACTTCAGTGGAGCATGTAGTACAGCAAGGGCAAACTCTCTGGCAAATTGCTCAGAGATATGGGGTTAGCGCTGAAGCGATCGCCGCTTCCAACGGTATTACTACCGATTCTACCCTGCGAGTAGGTCAAACGCTTTGGGTTCCTGGTTCCGGTATCAGAAACAATAGTGGTGATGTTTCTGAAGCGATTGTGCCTGAGCCCGTTGCGCCAGAAGCAATTACTGCGCTTCGGTCCGCTTCTTCGCCCGATTTTAGTCAGCTGCGTCAGGTAGAAGCTCCCGATGCAGCGCTCGACGATTCACTCAAGGCTGAGCAGGATATTGCACTTGAGCGATTACATCAGCAGCGAGAAAGATTGCGTAACAGTCTGGCGGAGTTGAGGTCTGAGGAGTTACAGAATTCAGTTGCTTCAGAGGTAGAGGTTGAGTCTTCCATTCAACCATCGGCGGCAGAAACTGCGGTTTCAAATCCCTCTTCGGTTGCTGTCGAACCTGCTGAGTTGCCTTTGATGGACCCCACCGAGTTGACACAGGCTGAGCCTCTTCTTCCGACTGGGTTGTCAACCTATCAGGTTAAGCCTGGGGATACGCTTGACAGGATTGCCAACGCTCATGGCATTACTCGGCAAGAGCTAGCAGAAGTTAATCAACTAGTTGACCCTAACTGGCTGCGAGTCAATCAGTCCCTGGCGATTCCTCAATCCGAGCCGATCGCGTTAGCAAGTCCGGTTCCGAGTTCTATCCCAACGGTGAACTCAGGTGCATCTGACTTGTCCGCAACATTAGCTCAACCCGAATCGACAACAGTTCAACCCGAGGTACAGATCAAGCCGGAAGCTCCGCTAGAAACTGCGCTGACGGTTCACCAGGTAGGTTCAGGTGAAACTTTAAGTGAGATTGCCCGCACCTATGGCATCTCCAGATCAGAGCTAGTTAGTGCTAACCATTTGAGCGATCCAAACCTGATTTTTGTGGGTCAAGAACTTGATATCCCCACAAACTCAGGGGTGGAAGCTAACGCCGAGGAGATTGCTGTACCTGGTGCAACAGTTTCAGTACCTACGGTAACCGCTCCTACGAATGTACTACCTGAGCAATTTGCTCCAGAGTCAACCTCTGCATCTATTGTTTCTGTTCCAACAGTACCAACCCCCGTTTTGATTGCCTCTTCTGAACCTACTGCATTGCCTGCGGTCGGAGGAAGCCTACCTTCGGATGATTCAGCCGATAAGCAGCTTGAACAATCTGAACAAGTTGCAGCTGTACCTACTGATGCTGCACCCGCTGAAGCATCAGTCGGAACCGAAGTAGCTAGCGCTCCGTCGGGAGCAAGTCCCTACGTGCAAAACCTGATGACCGAAATCAGAGACTTGCGCGATCGCTACCAAACTGAAACGGCTGAAGTTGAAGTTGAACAATCTACACTGGTTGCTACCGCCCCAACCGGCGCTCCAGATTCACTGACCGAACTGCCTAACCCTTCTAGTGATATCAATCCAGAATTTAGCCCAGATCGATATACAGAAGCGTTCCAAGCAGAAATTCGCAGGTTACAGGAAGAAAGACGCAATCAAGTTGCTCAGGTTCCGGTAAGCAATTCAGTCAGTACTCAGCCTACTGAAGTAGCGACTCTACCCTCCTCTGAAACAGAGCCGCAAACAGAAGAGGAACTCGTTGCTGTTGCACCCTTGGGTTCTCAGAACTACCAGCCGCTTACCCAACCTATTACGGGACGGATGGTTTCTCCTGACCTGCCACCCCTGCCGGGAGCAGAAGCTTACTTACCTGATGGAGCGGCTTCATTCAACGGCTATCTCTGGCCTGCAAGAGGCACGTTGACCTCTGGCTATGGCTGGCGCTGGGGTAGAATGCACCGGGGAATTGACATCGGTGCGCCAACAGGTACGCCTGTTGTGGCAGCAGCACCTGGTGTGGTTGAGTCCTCTGGCTGGAACTCTGGTGGCTACGGCAACATGGTTGAAATTCGCCATGCTGATGGCAGCTTGACCCGCTACGCCCACCACAGCCGCAACCTAGTTCGCGCTGGACAGGAAGTCGAACAGGGACAGCAAATCGCTGAGGTTGGCAGCACGGGCTACAGCACGGGACCACACCTCCACTTTGAGGTTCACCTACCTAACCAGGGAACGGTCAACCCGATGGCCTATTTGCCTCGTTAAGGAAACAATTCCTTTTCTGTAAAAACTTTGGATGTACTAAACGTTGTTTGGTGCATCCAAAGTTTTTTTATGGCAAACTTCGGGCTAACCTGAACATAAGCTCTTTGCATGAATCATCTTTGAAGCGTGAATGGGGGCGCGGCTTCGCCGCAACCAACTCAGGCAGGAGATCTATTATTAAGGCTGAATAATTTACGATGTGATGAAAGATTTGAAGCAGACTCTTCAAAATGAGTGTTATGGCAGAGATTTAGAACAACGCAAGCACTGGTATTCGCCTGCTGCTGAGGCATATCAACAGGTCAGACCCCGCTATCCTCAAGCGCTGATCGATCGCGTTGTAGATATTGCCCAACTCTCCGCTAACTCATCGCTGCTGGAAATTGGATGTGGGCCCGCGATCGCCACTCCTGCATTTGCGGCTCTAGGTTGTTACATGGTCTGTGTAGAACCTAATTCGGATTTCTATCACCTAGCGCAACAAACTTGTACAGCTTATCCCCAAGTAGAACTGCAAAATTACTCGTTTGAAGAATGGGAGTTAGCACCCCAGTCATTTGATGCAGTATTGGCAGCGAGTTCATTTCACTGGATTCCGCCAGAAATTGGCTATCCGAAAGCGGCGGCAGCATTGCGCCCAGAAGGACAGCTGATTTTGCTGTGGAATAAAGAGCTCCAGCCTCAATATGAGGTTTATCAGCAGCTATCTGAGATTTATCAAACCCATGAGCCGACCCTCAACCGCTCCTATGAAGACAGTGCTACCCAGATGGCAATTTTGAATGAAATGGGACAAATGGCCATCGCATCCGGCTATTTCCAAGATCTGGTAGCTGGGCACATAGAAGTAGAAGTTACTTACACCGTTGATCAGTACTTGCTGCTGTTAAATACCTATTCGCCCTACTTGAAGCTAGAAGCTCAGCAGAAGCAGTCCTTGTTTGCAGAATTACGCCAAGTGTTAGAGCAGAACGGTGATACGGTTCAACTGGCTTATGTTTCTGCCTTTCACATTTTCCGTCCTGCTTAGCTCTATCAAGCTATTTAGCGATCGCCCTCATCTAACAATCACAACCTTGATGCTCACAGCTCTCACCACTGGGATGCCCATTGGCACAAGCCTCGCTGCAATAATTCTTTCCGTCTTTTTTGATCGCGTCTTCAATTGCCACTACACAGACGCAAGCATCACAAGCACATTTCATTTGAGTCACAGTTGCCATAGCTTTTCACCAGAATTGACTTCAATTGACTTCCCCATAATGCCAGCCTATGAACAGTCATTCATACATCCCTGGGATAGGTAAGTCTCGATTCTCTAACTCAACTGCACTACTGCTCGATTTTCTAACAGCGTTTCAGCAGAAAATAAGTCTTCAACGGTGATTCTGAGGAAGCGATCGCCATCTACCCAAAACAGCACTTTGATCCGATCGCTACCTGGAAACCCGGGAGGGGTGAGTTTTGCAATCGTGCTTGCCTGATCGTTGAGCGGTTGCACCTGGGTTTTGCCGCTGCCGAGGCTGCGGGTGACGAGGCGATCGCCCTCAAAAAAGACCTCAGTGCCGCCCGATTCAGTCCCCAATTCACCAATTATGAGTTCGATGCTGGGCTGGTTTTCAGTGGATGCACCTAACACCAGTTCAACCGGATCAGGCATGGGGTAAGGCTGTCCTTCTTTAATTAGGGGATGCCAACTGTGGCGATTGTTGCGCCGATCCCAATAGCGGATGCCATAGCTGTGATAAAGAAAATCTTTCAGGTCAATTCCCTGATGAATTTGCAAAGCGCCTTGGGCGATCGCTTCAAATGGACGTTCTGAGCGGATTTTTTCTGGCTCAAAATACTGTTTCACCCAGTCCTGCACAGCAGGAATTTGGGCAGTACCCCCAACTAGCAAAACGGCATTAATATCAGCCACTTCTAGCCCCTGTCGTCTTGCCTGCCGCAGCACTTGCGTCATCGACTCGTCTAATCGTTCAAAAAACTGGTGTTCTTGAAGAATAGTGGTGAAGCGATCGCGGTCTAGCTGCAACTCGTAGCTTTCAAAAGTTTCGTCGTTAAAGTAAGCCTCGGTTGCTATAGTTTGCTCTGATAGCTGCACTTTTAGCCGTTCTGCCAGTCGCAGTGTCAGCGGTGTAACGGCTAAGCCCTGGGTGGTTGCAAAGTGATCGACCAGCCAGTTATCGATGTCCGAGCCACCCAAATTTTGTCCGGCTTTGGCTAGAACACGGGCAGTTTTGGGACGCTGACCGGATTCTGTCAGCGTTTTTTGTCCCCATTTGAGGATGAAGCCAACCGGTTTTGCTTGGGATTGGCGATCGCCTTGAAGCTGCACCAGCGACAGATCTAGAGTGCCACCACCAAAGTCAATCACCAGCAGCGTTTCCCCTGCGGTCAAGCCATAGCCCAGAGCAGCAGCAGTTGGCTCATCCAGCATTCGCACCTGTTCAACTTGCAGCGATTGACAAACGCCTGACAGCCAGTTGCGATATGCCTCAAAGCTGTCTACTGGAACCGTAAAGACCAGGGAGTCAAAGTCCGGGTCAAGACTCTGAAGCTGTTGAATCACCTGGGTTAAAAACCACTGCCCGGTTTGCTCCAGCGTCACCGTTTGCCCATCTAACTCTGGCAGAAACCCCTGAACCTCAGCCCCAATTCCCCGTTTAAAGTTGCGAAAAAAGCGAGAATCACTGCTCAGATCCAGTCCGCGATCGCGCACTGTTTGACCCGCCAACACCTTGCCGCTAGCGGCATCCTCAACGTATACCAGGCTAGGAATCAGGGGCGGGTTTTGTCCCAGTCGAATGGATAAATCTGCTAAAGCTAAAGTTTCTGGTTGCTGAGTAGCTGCATTCCAGCGAGCAATGACGGTGTTGCTGGTGCCAAAATCGATTGCGTAAACCATGTTGAACGGGGGCGATCGCTAATTTTTTATATTTCTATAACAGTTCAAAATTAGCTATGAGATGAGTCGGTTGTAGAACTTGTAGGATTAACCGAATCCACAACTAATTTAGTTGAGATTCTAGTTTGCCACTGTTGATCCTGGAAATACTTCTGTTGGAAGGATTGATCTATTGCCCTTGAGGGCTCAAGAGTTAGCAGAAAATTGCAAAATTTATTATTTTTAACAAGATTGGAATTTGGGGAAAACAGGGTAGTTTTTGAGGCGATCGCTCAGCTTTACCCTGGACAATTAGCAGCGTGAACGAAAAAACTGTAGGGTTGAAGCCAGGGAAAATCCCTCAGATAGCTACAATGCGACAGGGGTTAGTTAAGTAGGCAAAACCCTTGCCAACTAAAGGTTTAACGGCAAAATTCAACCTGACTCGGCAAAATCTGCCCTGGCTCTTGGCGATCGCTAGAAGCCCCAACAAGCCATAGATTGAGTACTACGCAACACTCTTCAATCAGTGCCATTCAGCGTAGACCCGTTGGCGATGTAAGAATTACCTAATTTATCTTGTGCTTGTATGAATCCTAAAGAAAAACAAAAATTTGTCTTTTGTTCCGATTTCTATAAAAGCAAGGTTACAAATTCTCTCGGATGGGTTTCAAAAGCTTCCAGAGTAGACTAGGGTAATTTTCATAGAGTTTATTATTCGTTGCTTAGCTTAGCTCTGTTTAGCACCCCGTTCCATTCTCAGGGGCCCTTTCTTTTGCTAAGTTGCTTCGACATAATGCAATCAACCCCAAGATAAGTTTGAGGCTGAGGCGCAAGACGTTAGCGCTAAACAAGTCACATCCCAGCCCGTTTAACAAGATCACCAGGAGATTACCAGCGTGAAATTAGCAGTTTATGGAAAAGGTGGAATCGGCAAATCCACAACAAGCTGTAATATCTCTGTCGCCCTTGCCCGTCGCGGGAAGAAAGTGCTGCAAATTGGGTGTGACCCCAAACACGACAGCACTTTCACCCTGACCGGCTTTTTGATTCCCACCATCATCGACACGCTCCAGGAAAAGGACTATCACTACGAAGATGTTTGGCCCGAAGACGTAATTTACAAGGGCTATGGCGGCGTTGATTGCGTCGAGGCAGGTGGGCCTCCAGCAGGCGCAGGCTGCGGCGGCTACGTCGTTGGAGAAACTGTCAAACTCCTCAAAGAACTCAACGCCTTTGACGAATATGACGTAATTCTGTTTGATGTGCTGGGTGACGTGGTTTGCGGTGGCTTTGCGGCTCCTTTGAACTACGCCGACTACTGCATGATCGTCACTGACAACGGCTTCGATGCCCTATTTGCCGCTAACCGGATTGCCGCTTCAGTGCGTGAGAAGGCCCGGACTCACCCGTTGCGTCTAGCTGGACTGATTGGCAACCGCACCTCTAAGCGTGACCTAATCGACAAATACATTGATTCTGTACCCATGCCCGTGTTAGAAATCTTGCCGCTAATCGAAGACATTCGCGTCTCTCGTGTCAAAGGCAAAACGCTATTTGAAATGGCAGAAACCGATCCTTCACTCAGCTATGTCTGCGACTACTATCTCAACATTGCTGACCAAATTTTGGCTCAGCCCGAAGGTGTTGTTCCCAACGATTCACCTGATCGCGAACTGTTCTCGTTGCTGTCTGATTTTTATCTCAACCCCGCAGAACCCCAAGGGAGAGCAGAGGGAGAGCTAGACCTGATGATGGTTTAAGTAGAAAGCTTTAAAGTTTTAGATTTTGAATTTTTGATGCAAACTACAAGTGTAAAATTCAGAATTTAAAACTTTACTCTTTCGCATTAAACCTGTTAGCGTTGCTGATTGCATGGGTAGATTCCACAGTATGATGCTGTACAGACTGACGGGTCTTGACTACTGGTCTTAAGGCATTCAAACTTATACCTTCAGCAAGCTTAAGAGCATCAAGAACATGGCATTTTTTGAGAACTTTACGACTTCCATTAAGCAGAAGTGGCTGGATTATTTCCAAACTAATCGGGGCTGGTTAAGCCTGCAAATGGAAAACCATTCTGTCCGTACGCCAGATGGAGGTCGTAGACCGTCTTCTTATCTGATTTTGGGTGTCGTCAACGCAATAGAGCCAAAGTTAGGCAACCTGATGGTGCCTTTCTATCGACTTAATGCCAACGAAGATGCCCTAGTTGAAGTGTTGGGCTTAAATTTTGATCCGGATATGGAACTTTCCAAGGAAAGCGGCACAACAGTTAATGTGCGGTCTAGCAATCCAGAGAATGACCTATCTCGGTTGCTGCCCGACTCTCAGGAGCAAGAGCAATATGACCCGTTGGCATAGTTCCCGTTGGTATGGGGGTGAGCTAAATTGGGACGCTCTACATTGTTTTGAGGTTGACTGTGAACGTTGAGCAATTACGTCAGTCTGTTAAGGCTAAGTGGTTGGGCTACTATCGCGAAAACCGCTCATGGCTGATTCGTTTAGGCGTTTGGGTGAACTGTGAGGGGCAGCGCCGTCCCTCATCCAGTTTCATTTTGGCAACCCTATCAATTCTGGAACCCCGTTTAACCCAAATGATGCCGCTGGTCGTAGATCTCAGCACCAACCCCGATCGCATTGTGGCAGCTTTAGGGCTGAACTTTAACCCCGATTCTGAGCTATCCGAGCTAGAAGCGTTAAATCAAGCAGAGGATGATCCAGACGATGAACCGCTACGAATGTTGCCCAGTGGCGCAACCGATGCTGTTAATCCGGCGATCGCCCCTTCTCCCAGTCGCCGCTCCGCCATGATCGATGAAGACTGCCGAGGTATCCGCCGCTCCGCCCCCACCGAACCCCTCCGCGAACAATCCCCCTAATCCCCAGCCCCTAGCCCCCGATCTTTAAGAGGAACCTATACTATGACCCTGGCAAACTCTGAGCCTCAAACCCTCAATTTTGAGTGCGAAACCGGAAATTATCATACCTTTTGTCCAATCAGCTGCGTCGCGTGGCTTTACCAAAAAATTGAGGACAGCTTTTTCCTGGTGATTGGTACCAAGACCTGCGGCTATTTCCTCCAAAACGCGATGGGTGTGATGATCTTTGCTGAGCCGCGCTACGCTATGGCTGAGCTAGAGGAAGGCGACATCTCAGCCCAGCTGAATGACTACGAGGAGCTAAAGCGGCTGTGCTTGCAGATTAAGCGCGATCGCAACCCCAGTGTGATTGTCTGGATCGGCACCTGCACCACCGAAATCATCAAGATGGACTTGGAAGGATTGGCCCCCAAGCTCGAAGCTGAGATCGGCATTCCCATCGTGACCGCTCGTGCAAATGGCTTAGACTATGCCTTTACTCAGGGCGAAGATACCGTCTTGGCAGCAATGGCGCATCGCTGTCCTGAGAAGGCTCCGAAGCTAGAGTCTGAGAAGGAAGAGCGGAATGCGATCGCCAAACTGCTCAACTTTGGGCGCAAAAAAGAAGACGTTGCCGCCGAAGAATCTGAGTATGTCGATCATCCCCCCCTCGTCCTGTTTGGCTCTCTGCCCGACCCCGTTGTTACTCAACTCACCTTAGAACTCAAGCGACAGGGCATCAAAGTCTCCGGCTGGCTCCCCTCCAAACGCTACACCGAGCTACCCGTCCTTGAAGAAGGCTATTATGTCAGCGGCGTAAACCCCTTCCTCTCGCGCACCGCCACTACCCTAATGCGCCGCCGTAAATGCAAACTGATTGGCGCACCTTTCCCCATTGGTCCCGATGGCACTCGCGCTTGGATTGAGAAAATTTGCTCCGTCTTCGGCATTGAACCAAAAGGTTTAGACGAACGCGAAGCCCAAATCTGGGAAAGCCTGGAGGACTACCTGAAGCTGATTCGCGGCAAGTCCGTCTTCTTCATGGGCGATAACCTGCTAGAAATCTCGCTGGCAAGATTCTTGGTACGCTGCGGCATGACCGTCCCCGAAATCGGCATTCCCTACATGGACAAGCGCTACCAGGCAGCAGAACTAAGCCTGCTAGAAAAGACCTGTCACGAAATGGGCGTTCCCACTCCCACAATCATTGAAAAGCCGGACAACTACAACCAGCTTCAGCGTATCCAGGCGATCCAACCCGACCTGGTGATCACTGGCATGGCTCACGCCAACCCACTGGAAGCACGCGGTATCAACACCAAATGGTCAGTTGAGTTCACCTTCGCCCAAATTCACGGCTTCACTAATGCTCGTGATGCACTAGAACTCGTCACCCGCCCCCTCCGCCGCAACACCAACCTCAAGGATCTGGGTTGGGATAAACTTGTGCGCGAGGAAGCCAAAATCTAAAAGCAAAATCTGAGAATACTCTTAGGTCGCAGTTTCTTTGAATAGGAATTGCGACCATTTTTCTGCTCCACTCAAGAAAAAGGAGAAGTGCGTGACTAGCTCACATCTCTTCTCGATTGAAGAATCTGATAATTTCAAGCGTTCTTTCAGAAGACTTGCAAAAGTTCATAAGGGTAGCTTTGTTGAACTCATTGCAAAAGCCTTAAAAGATTTAATTGATGACCAATACCCAAACAACTCTCGTCAGGAATCTCTACTAGGGAAAGTTGATTTACCAAAAGGACGGACATTCCACAAGCTGGAACTTCGGATTGCGAAAGGGGGCTTCAGAGCAAATTAGGCTGATGTACTTGGTAAACGCAACTACCTGCACAATCAAATTGGTTTGGATTTACAGTCATGAGCAGTTCACAAAACGCCCTACTGATGCAGATCTAAAGAATGCTATTAGGGAAATCTTAGATCTTTAAGTTATTAGCGCATTCTCCAGGTTTAGAACTTATGAAAATTAGTGAGAAGGATATCGATAATCTTATTGTGTGTAATATATTACGAAATAGTGCATTTAGGGATTGGGTCATTATTAAGTTTACAAAGTTACCTGTTTTCCCATACGAACTTCTTGAAGCACGAAGATCAGTTCGTGTCTCTGGATTAGGTGAAACCGACATCTTCTTCAAGATAAAAATTCTTAATCCTGATTGGTCAGAAAATATAAAGTTCCTTTGGGAGAAGAAATGCCTTTCTAGTTATAAGAATCACCCGAATTTAGAATGAAGCCACACAGTTGCCTTCCTACTTGAAAATAAAATTACGGCTAGCAGCCAAACCGATCAATGTATAAGATATGACGATCGAGGAAGGCAGGGAATTGATCTTCAAAAATGGGGCTATTTTCGTTGTGGAATGATTGCACCAAGAGCTTATTTAGATTACGCTACTTTGGTTCCTACGGACGATGCAGAAAAGTATTGGGTTAGGGGAGAGCGTGAGTATACTCACGTGATCTTCTACGAAGATCTTTTGAAGAAATTAGAAATTTCGGGAGGTTCTAAAGAAGATATTGAGATGATGCATATAGCAATTAGAAAAGCAAACTTAAACTTTCTTGGTGTTGATGAAAGTTTTTCTTAGTAATCCAATTTCTCCTGAGTGATTTTAACTACCTTTACCTAATTTGACTGCAATTTTTAAGAGACTAGTGGTATCAAATATATTTAATTTTCTAGAGCTTTAATAATATCTCTTGGCTTAATTTCAAACTACCTTTCACATACCAAATGATGAGCATATCGGTCGCTCAAATACGCAATATAGTGCAGTACCTTAGCCTGCAAAGGTTCCGGCACTGCTTTTAAAAATTTTTGAATGCCTGCCACCTGAAGCAAGTTCAGCGGAGCCAATTCTTCTGGGTGATATGAAGGCATTAGGCTTTCAGAAGCTTGAATTGATAGAACATGAAAATCCTGCTTATGATCTGGCAATGTCTAAAGTTTTGAAGGATGCATTGGCTACGGAATCTTTAAATCGAATCGACAAAGGAAAAGTGTATGACTGACTCACCTCCCTTCTCGATTGAAGAATCTGATAATTTCAAGCGTTCGTTCAAAAACTTGCAAAGGTTCATAAGGGTAATTTTGTTGAACCCATTACAAAATCCTTAGAAGATTTTAGGCTCCTATCAATCAAGCTCGTCTAATCTGTGTTTCTCAGTTTTTTCCTGTATCTCAGGCTTGCTTAACCATTGATCGATCGCCTCAACCAGGAGCGCATTAACAGAGCTATCCATTACTCCTGCTAAAGCCTTGAGGAGCTTATCTGTGTGTTCGTCTACATAGGGGCTCTGATTTGGGGCTTTCGTTTGGGCATAGAGGCTTAGTGGCATCACCAAGCCTATTTTCGACCAAGCTTTAACGCAATGCTGACATTGTGACTTGATGGCGATTGCCATCAAAAATTTTTCTTGTACGATGTCTTCAATCAAAAAATGCCTGGAACCCCTATGGATTCTATTAGCTACGTCTGCTGGTTTGGTGGTGGAGCGGGAAGGGGCGATCGCCTAGCCTAGCTAGAGCAGTTTTAAACAAGAAACGCAAAATTTTCGGCTTCCTTGAGAAGTCGCAAATCTCAACAGTCAAAACAATTTCAATGAGTGAAAATTAGAAAAGGGTGCGATCGCTCTGCACAAGCCTAGAGGCAGGATTCTCCAAAGCTCCATCTAACGAAATTCTTTAAAAGCGAATTTCTAAACTCTAGTTAAAAAACAAAGCTTGAATCTCTATTTCTAATCTTACAAATATCTGCAACTAAATCTTCTGGCGCTTGCTGATAAACAGTCTCAGATAATTACCAGAAGCAAGCTTTACACTTATTCATAAATATGAAAGCAAATACTTTTAAACGTGTCAACTATTGTAAATAAATATCTCGGAGTTTTTATCGAATTGTGTCGGATATCGGGTAGATCTGTCATTGGGCAAGGGTTTTCTGATAAAAATCTCTTGAGACACTACTTAGCGTTTAGCAACATGCTGTTGGTTCGCCGCTGTTACAGGCTGTAAACTTTACCTCTGTGTTCAGCGAATCGAGTCCCTTCAGTCGCTCGTTGCAGCCGCTAATCGCTAAGTTTTATGGCTAATCGCTGAGTACTGACCCGCTTTTGAGAAGGAGCCTACCCGCATGTTCACTCACGTCAAGCCCACCATCAGACATATCGTGCCTGAGCAGCTCCAAGGGCGATCGCTGATCAAGGTGGTCTATGTCGTGCTAGAGCCGCAGTATCAAAGTTCACTGTCGGCAGCCGTCAACGCCATCAATCGCAACAATCCCAACCTGGCAATTGAAATTAGCGGCTATTTGCTGGAAGAACTCCGCAGCCCCGAAAATTACGAGGCGTTCCAGCAAGATGTCGCCCAGGCAAATATTTTCATCGGTTCTCTCATCTTCATCGAAGACCTGGCAGATAAGGTCGTTGCTGCGGTTGAGCCGCACCGTGATCGTCTGGATGTAGCAGTCGTCTTCCCCTCGATGCCGCAGGTGATGCGCCTGAACAAGATGGGCAGCTTTTCGATGGCTCAGTTGGGTCAGTCGAAGAGTGCGATCGCCCAGTTCATGCGAAAGCGTAAGGAAAAGTCAGGGTCTGGCTTCCAGGACGGCATGTTGAAGCTGCTGCAAACCCTGCCCAAGGTGCTGAAGTACCTGCCGATGGACAAGGCACAGGATGCTCGTAACTTCATGCTCAGCTTCCAGTATTGGCTGGGTGGCTCTGCCGAAAACCTGGAAAATTTCTTGCTGATGCTGACCGACAAATACGTCAGCAGCGCTGATACTAAGGGAACAACGCTCCAGTATCGCGATCCGGTCACCTATCCCGACATGGGCATCTGGCATCCGCTAGCGCCCTGCATGTTTGAGGATGTGAAGGAATATCTCAACTGGTATAGCTCTCGCAAAGACATTTCTGCCGACCTCAAAGATCCATTGGCTCCCTGCGTTGGTCTAGTGCTTCAGCGGACTCACTTGGTGACGGGTGATGATGCTCATTACGTCGCCATGATTCAGGAGCTGGAATGCATGGGCGCACGGGTAATTCCCGTTTTTGCGGGTGGTTTGGACTTCTCAAAGCCCGTTGATGCTTACTTCTGGGAAGCTGGACAGCGCTCCGCCCAATCTCTCGCCTCCAAGCCGCTTATTGATGTTGTCATTTCCCTGACTGGCTTTGCTCTAGTTGGTGGCCCGGCGCGGCAAGATCACCCCAAGGCGATCGACGCGCTGAAGCGATTGAACCGTCCCTACATGGTGGCACTACCGCTAGTGTTCCAAACAACAGAGGAATGGCAGGACAGTGATTTGGGGCTGCACCCGATTCAGGTAGCGCTGCAAATTGCGATTCCTGAACTGGATGGGGCAATCGAGCCGATTATTTTGTCTGGACGGGATGGCACAACGGGTAAAGCGATCGCCCTTCAAGATCGAATCGAAGCCATCGCCCAACGCGCCATGAAATGGGCAACCTTGCGACGCAAGCCCAAAGTCCAAAAGAAAGTGGCGATCACCGTCTTCAGCTTCCCGCCCGACAAAGGCAACGTTGGCACAGCCGCTTACCTGGATGTGTTTGGCTCCATCTTTGAAGCAATGCAGGCTCTCAAGCACAACGGCTATGACGTGCAGGATTTGCCTGACTCATCGGAAGCGCTAATGCAAGCTGTAATTCACGACGCGCAGGCGCAGTACAGCAGCCCTGAACTGAATGTTGCTTACCGCATGTCCGTGCCAGAGTATGAAACCCTAACCCCCTACTCTGAGCGACTGCACGAATCCTGGGGGCCACCTCCAGGTCATCTCAACACCGATGGACAGGATTTGCTGGTTTACGGGAAGCAGTTCGGCAACGTATTCATCGGCATTCAGCCTACGTTTGGCTATGAGGGTGACCCGATGCGGTTGTTGTTCTCCCGCTCTGCCAGCCCCCATCACGGGTTTGCTGCCTACTACACTTACCTGGAGCACATCTGGAAAGCAGATGCAGTGCTGCACTTCGGCACACACGGCTCTCTAGAATTCATGCCCGGTAAGCAGATGGGCATGTCGGGCGAATGCTACCCCGACAGCTTGATTGGCACGATCCCCAACCTTTATTACTACGCGGCGAATAACCCCTCGGAAGCCACAATCGCCAAGCGACGCAGCTATGCCGAGACGATCAGCTATCTCACGCCTCCGGCTGAAAATGCTGGGTTATACAAGGGTTTGAAGGAACTGAGCGAGCTGATTGCCTCCTACCAAACGCTGAAGGACACGGGACGCGGCGTTCCGATTGTGAATGCGATCGTAGACAAGTGCCGCATCGTCAATCTGGACAAGGACATTGATCTGCCAGAGCAAGACGCAAAAGACCTGACTTCTGAAGAACGGGATACGCTGGTCGGCAAGGTCTACATTCGGCTAATGGAGATCGAGTCGCGGCTGTTGCCCTGCGGTCTACACGTCATTGGCAAACCGCCCACGGCTGAAGAGGCGATCGCCACCCTGGTTAACATCGCCAGCCTCGATCGCCCCGAAGACGACATTCTCGGACTGCCCCGGATCATTGCCAACAGCATCGGGCGTGACCTGGATGACATTTACAAGAAGAGCGATCGCGGCGTTTTAGAAGACGTGCAGTTGCTCTATGACATCAACCAGGCAACCCGAATCGCAGTCGCATCCCTGGTGAAAGAGCAGATCGACGCAGATGGGCGAGTGTCCAGAGTCGCCAAGCTCAACTTCTTCAACATGGGCAAAAAGGTACCCTGGATCGAGTCACTGCAAAAGTCAGGCTATCCCAAGGTTGATCCTGAAGCAATCAAGCCGCTGTTTGAATATTTGGAATTTTGCCTCAAGCAAATCGTGGCTGATAATGAACTGGGGGCACTGCTTCAAGCGTTAGAAGGCGAATATGTGCTGCCTGGGCCTGGGGGCGACCCGATTCGTAACCCGGATGTGCTGCCCACTGGCAAAAATATTCACGCCCTCGATCCCCAATCGATTCCTACAACAGCGGCCGTTCAGGCAGCGCAAATTGTGGTCGATCGCCTCTTAGCCCGGCAGAAATCTGAGAATGGCGGACGCTATCCCGAAACGATCGCCTTCGTTCTTTGGGGTACGGACAACATCAAAACCTACGGTGAATCTCTGGCACAGGTAATGCTGCTGCTGGGCGTTCGCCCCGTGCCCGACTCGCTGGGACGGGTGAACAAACTAGAGCTAATTCCCCTGTCGGAACTCAAGCGCCCCCGTGTTGACGTAGTCGTGAACTGCTCCGGCGTATTCCGTGACCTGTTCATCAACCAAATGAATTTGCTCGATCGCGCCGTCAAAATGGCCGCCGAAGCAGACGAACCCTTGGAGATGAACTTCGTCCGCAAACACGCACTGAAGCAAGCCGACGACCTGGGAATTAACCTGAGACAGGCAGCTACCCGCGTCTTCTCCAACGCCTCCGGTTCCTACGCGGCAAACGTCAATCTGGCTGTGGAGAATAGCACCTGGGAAAGCGAGTCCGAGCTTCAGGATATGTACCTGGCGCGGAAATCCTTCGCCTTTAACTCCGACAACCCTGGCATGATGGATCAGTCGCGGGAAATCTTCGAGACGGCGTTGAAAACGGTCGATGTCACCTTCCAAAACCTCGACTCCTCTGAGATTTCGCTTACCGACGTTTCCCACTACTTTGACTCTGACCCCACCAAGGTTGTGTCAAGCCTGCGCGGCGACGGTACGACACCCGCTTCTTACATTGCGGACACCACCACCGCCAACGCTCAGGTTCGCACTCTATCCGAAACCGTGCGGCTCGATGCCCGTACCAAATTGCTCAACCCCAAATGGTACGAGGGAATGCTGAATCACGGCTATGAAGGCGTGCGGGAGCTATCAAAGCGACTGGTGAACACCATGGGCTGGTCAGCCACCGCTGGAGCTGTCGATAACTGGATTTACGAAGACACCAACGCGACGTTTATCCAGGATGAGGAAATGCGAAAGCGGCTAATGAACCTCAACCCTCACTCCTTCCGCAAAATTGTCACGACGCTGTTGGAAGTCAACGGTCGCGGCTATTGGGAAACCAGCGAAAACAACCTCAACCTATTGCGCGAACTCTACCAGGAAGTCGAAGATCGGATTGAGGGAATTGAGTAACTGATCAGGTCATTGGTCGATTAGTAACGTGACATAGGGTTGCAACGAGAAAAAGGAGGGGCTAAAAGCCCCTCCTTTTTTGTTTTCAGAATCGTGACAAAATCGATTTGTACGGAATCCGTTTTGTAAAGGAGCACTATTGGGTGTACGGGCGAAGCATTCGGCAAAAGAACTGTGCTTTAGTGGCAGGAATTGTGCCCGAATGCTTCGCCCCTTGTATGTAAGCGCAAGTATCAGTGAGACTGCTTATAGACCCGGTCAGGAGTGAAGTACTCTGATTCGCCCCTAAGGATAACCAAGCCCGTTGGTAGATTAGACCTCAGCCTGACGGTGCGCTTTGTTTCTTCTCCAGCGGAGTCTGAACGAGTATCACAGAGTGGTATCAACTAGACCACTACCCTGCATGACAAGGACAGAACCGCCATTGGAGTGGGCTTTTCTACGTCAAAGGAGTAGGTCAGATGGAGTGCAGCTATCTCGGTCTCGATATTGGTAAAACCAAAATTCATGCCGCTTTACTAGTGGGAGTGCGATCTGCCAAACGCAAAGTAGTTGCCAATGATGAGCGTGGACATCAAGAACTGGTCGAGTGGCTCAAACGGCAAAGGGTGGAGCAGTTGCACGCTTGTCTGGAAGCAACCAGTACTTATGGTCATGCGATTGCCCACTGCTTGCACGCCTGTGGCTATCGGGTGAGTATTGCCAATCCCAAAGCGGTGCAAGCGTATGGTCAAAGCCGCATGAGTCACACGAAAACCGATGCGGTTGATGCCGTTCTGATTGCTCAGTACTGTCGTGACCTCAAGCCCCATGCTTGGACACCCCCCGCACCAGAGGTGGAACAGTTGCAACAGATGGCACGGCGTTTACAAGCCCTCGACGGGATGATCGCTCAAGAGAAGAACCGTTTGGAAACCGTCTCTCAAGACTTGAGAGCGGACATCGAGTGTCATATTGCTTTCATGGCACAGCAACAGGACAAGCTGCGCCAACAGATGCAACAGCACATTGACCAGCATCCTCACCTCAAGGGGCAACAACAGTTGCTCGATTCGATTCCCGGCATTGGCAAAGATACCGCCGCTCGCCTGTTAGGGGAATTGGGCAATTGGCAAACCTTTGCTTCAGCTCGGCAACTGGCTGCTCATGCAGGCGTCACCCCGCAAGAGAAAACCTCGGGAACTTCGGTTCATGGCAAGCCTCGATTATCCAAGTTAGGCAATACACGGTTGCGAAAGCTGCTGTTCTTCCCAGCACTCACCCTATTGCGCTGGAATGATTCGATTCAACATTGGCGGGACTCCTTACTCAAACGCGGCAAAACCAAAAAGCAGGTCGTCGGCGCAGTCATGCACAAGGTTATTCGTTGGATCTTTGCTGTCTTGCATTCTCACAAGCCGTTTGACCCCAACCTTGCATTCCCCGTTCAACCTGCTTGACTTCAACCCATATCCACAGTATCTACCGCTACCGATACTCTACAGATAGGTTTGGTACTATACCAGTGCTTCTACCGTTTTTTCATCTTCCTGCAAGCTTGCGCTGGGCTGTAAACGCGCTTCTTCTGCAAAAAATTCCTGAAGTTGCGCCTCGATCTCATCTTTCACGATTTGGCGATATTCCAGAAAATGTTCGTTGTGGGCACAGACAGCGAGGTAGTGTTCAAACACGGCGGGATTGTGTTTGAGAATGCCAAACAGGTGATGCCAGAACATCCAGCGAGTGTTGCGCTTGATGCCCTGCCGCCAGCAGACCGTGAGCAATGCCCGGAGGTCAATCCAACTCGGCAACTTGGCGGGAGGTTTGCAGCGGGGGGCACCCAGCATGAGGAAGTGGCGATAGGTGCGATCGAGATAGGTTTTGGGTTCGTAGATCCGCCAGAAGGCATCGACGTATTCTCTGGCAATGTCTTCGAGCGGACGCGTGGGGACGAAGTTCATCAGAGTGGTTTGGTTGATGTTGCCGTCTTTGCCTGCTCGGAGTCGCCCTTCCTTCTCCAAACGATGCCATAGCGCCGTGTTGGGCAGTGCTTGCAGCATGGCAAAGGTGGTAGTGGGAATGGTGGTTTGCTCGGTAAAGCGAACGATGCGATCGCCCGCCCCTTTCTTCTCCCCGTCAAACCCGATGATAAATCCTGCCATTACCCGTAAACCTGATCTGGTGATGATTTCCACCGATTCAGCCAGTGAACTGCGGGTATTCTGAAACTTCTTGGTCATCGCCAAACTGTCTTCGTCCGGCGTTTCAATGCCCAAGAACACCGCATTAAAAAAGCAATCGACCATTAGCTCCAGCAACTCCTCATCCTGCGCTAGGTCAACGGATGCTTCCGTATTAAAGGAGAAAGGATACTGGTGTTCTGCCTGCCAGACTTTCAGTTCTTTAAGAAATAGCTTGACGTTGCGCTTATTGCCGATGAAGTTGTCATCTACCATAAACACGCTGCGCCGCCAGCCAAGTTCATACAGGTAATCCAATTCCTGCAACAACTGAGCGGGCGTCTTGGTGCGGGGCTTTCGTCCATAGAGGACAATGATGTCGCAGAACTCACACTGGAATGGGCACCCCCGCGAAAACTGTACTGACATGGAGTCGTAAGCGTCAAACTCCAGCAAGTCAAACCGAGGAACGGGTGTGGTCGTCACATCGGGTTTCTCATTTGTGCGGAAAATACCCTGTGATTCGCCCCGCTGGATCGCCTCAACGAACATCGGCAGCGTAATCTCGCCCTCGTCCAGAATCAGGTAATCTGCTCCGGCAGCTAACGGTTCCTCTGGTACAGACGTGGGGTAAGGTCCGCCCACCGCAACCCGTTTGCCGCGCCGCTTTGCCTCCCGAATCTGGTCGAGCAAGTCTTGCTTCTGCACAATCATCGCGGAAATGACTACAACCTCAGCCCATTCCCACTCTGCCTCTGTGACTGCCCGGACGTTGCGGTCTACTAGCTTAAACTCCCATTCTTGAGGCAAGATTGCTGCCACGGTCACTAACCCCAGAGGTGGCAGCAGAACCTTGCGATTGACCAATTCTAAAATCTTTTCGTATGACCAAAAGGTTTTAGGAAACAATGGATAAAGCAGCAGAACCCTCATGAATCTGAAACCCCACACTTTAAATAACTTGGCTAGCAAACAACAACACGTCCGCTAGTCTATGTTGACCTAGCATAGCTTGAGAGTTGAGATATCTGTGCTTTAGGAATCCTGTTGGATTTCCGGGTCAGCCAAAAGGTTTGCCCCACTGGGGGATAGCGATATTAAGTCATTTATGTTGCGCTGCATGGTTTCACAAATGGCATCAAGCGGTAGGTCGTTAGCATCACGACCAAAGGGATTTTCAATTTCAATTCCAATCTCTTCAATGCCAAACAAAGTAAAGCTAATTAGGGCAACAATTAAACCCGTCCACCAACCCAAATCACCAATCAATTGAAACGGTAAACTTAGACAGTAAATTAACAGTAATTGCCTGAGATGAATAGCATACGCGAGAGGCATCGGCGTTTTTAGAATTCGCTCACAGCCTCCCAGATTATCAACCATTAAATTTAAGAGTTGCTGCATGGAGGTGAGCTGGTGAATGTTCAGGCGATCGCGCTCATGCTGCTGCTGTAAATAGTCGCTAATCCAAAACGCCACCTCCAGAGGTGGATTGTTCATTGATTTCAGCGTGAAATAGCGGGATGGAGAAATCAGGTCTTTCAACTCCTGGTTCACGGGCTCCTGGCGCAGGTGCAGCTTGGTTGCAACCGCAAATGCGACCAGTAATTTCAACGCTGTTTCTTTAGATGGGCGATCGCCCCCATCCTTCTCCAACACGCTCACCCAGATTTGCCGCGCCAAATTGCGAGTTGCGTTGACCAGACCACCCCACAGCTTTCGCCCTTCCCAAAATCGCTCGTAGGCTGTGTTAGTGCGAAATACGAGCATCAAGCCCAGCACAATATTCGGAATGATGCTGGCCAGGGCAGGCAGAGAAACGGGAACTCCAAACTGGTGTAATAGCGAAACCAGTAACCCAAACAACCCGCAGATCAGAGTGCGAGGCAGCACTGCTGGAATGACCGAGCCTCGAATTTTTAAGGTATCCCGAAACCAGTAGCGTTTTCCGAACTGCATATTATTCAAGTTTGAAGGGGCGCTCCTAAATTCTTTGAAATCTAAAGCTTTATGGAATGAATAGCCGTCCGGCTCCCATATAGTTTTCAACTTCAAGCAGAATCTCGACTAGACGTTCAACACATTGCTCCCGATAGTCAAACTCGTCAAGGCGGCTGAGATCCCCAATGGTAACAACAGGAAATGAATCTGCTGAATTTTCCGCCCGTATTACTTGCTCTAATGAATCTTTGCCCTTCATGTTGCGGTTAGCGGTGAGAATCATCATTTGATTGGCTTGAGCATAACGCCAAACGGTGCGATCGCTGGCATCCACAGGTAAGCCAACTTCTGCAAATGTCAAAAAACGAATAGGTAAGAACTCAAGCCAACCTTGTTTGGTTAGAAGTCCGAGAAAAGTCAAAGCATACCCGTCAAGATTGTAATCAACCAGGAACGTCATATCCTCTGTGAGGTGCGTTTAGCTTTCTGCTCCTCAAGCTTTGCCCAAAGAGCTTCTTGCCCAGGCTTGTGGGCTACCGTAGCAGTCTTGGCAAAGTGTTCGCGGTTTCGTTCTTCCCAATACTGGCGAATCTCTTCTCTGGCATGCAAAGCTTCCTGGTATTCGCTCTCTACTTGAGTGCGGTTTGTTTCAAGGTAAGCCAAAGCAGCATTGATCTGTGTGTCTGTGAGATTTAGTTTGTCGCGGATTAATTTAGAGGGATACTGCGCTTTCAAGAAATCCATCACATCGTAGAGAGTGATACGTGTACCCGCGATGGTTAACCCACGTTCTGTCCGAATGATGGCAGTTTGTCCATTCCATACCGAAGTCATGTTTCCTCGCCTCTTCAAAGCTGCCTTTGTGCTGTCTAGAGACAATTTTGGTTTTTCACATGATAAGTCATAAATAAAACTAACCAGCAAGAAACTTGCCTTGATTTATCAACTAACTTCTATAGTTTCAGCAAGATTTCATCAAATCTCCACAACAGGTGACCGACCCAACCTTTGGAATAACCTTGCCAACCGCTAAGCGTAAAAATGTACTCTCTCGGTAAACTCCCTTCAGATACCTGAGAATCATAACTAAAAGAATCCCAAGGCGATAACCACATATTACCAACCCGTCAATGAACAGTTTGACCAAACTGGTTTTCACTAACTGTTTGCGTAAACGTGTTCCCAGATGACTTGCAACCTAGCTTGTGCCAAATTCTCCTTTGAGCACTGAACCCGAAGTACCCATTGCTGTGCTTACTCCAGGGCTGATCGATAGCTGATAGGGCTTGAGCAGCAAAACCTTTGACATCCTCCGGTCGCAACCATCCATCTTTTTCTCGCTTCGCTAACTCAAGTAGAAGCCGTTTAGTTTCTTGATCGGCTTCTTTTAAGTTGCCCAACTTAAGCAGTTTCTCCAATTTTTCACAGTTTGGTAGAACGACAGTAGGTTGTTCCTGCTGCTTCTGCGGACTTTTTGTTGAGTTCTGAACATTTTGAGGCTTATAGAATTGATTCTGAATATTTTGGGGCTTGTAAGACTTCAAAAACTCGTAAGCAGAATTAATTTGCTTTAGCTTTTCTTCTGCCTTTTGCTGTAATCTCAAGTCGTTTGAAAAGCGATCTGGATGCCAAACCTTGGCTAAGTCTTTATACGCCTGCTTGACATCATCTTTAGATGCTCCTGGCTCAATTTCAAGGATTCGATAGCATAGATCTGGTTGCATGGTTTAATCCTAAAAGCTCACGAGTTCTCAACGACAAATCTTTCGACTTGTAAGATTGCTTGATCAATTGTATGAATAATTGCCTCGATCGCATTCTTCTGCTGTTCCAATGGTGCCAATTCTTGAGCCAAGCTACGGCGATCGGCATCACGATTAATTGTTTGGACAGTCCTAACAAGGCGACCAATATTACCGCCACCTCTAAACTTTGAGCCTCTCTGTCGGACTTCGTCCGTATATTCTGCTCAAATCTGCTTCTGTTGTTGAGAAATTTCTCTCTTCACAAGAGCATATTCTTTCTTCTTCAATTTCAATTCTTTGATCACAATTTTAGCTTCTGGCACTGATCGGAATGAAAGATTTAACCTGCCATCGCTATTAATTGTGACGAAACTATTTGGGTTTAGCGACATAGCTAAGAACTAGCAACTTAAATAGTTTGACCTGCTTAAGATGCCCAAAAAATATTAGAAATTAGCATCGCATTGCAGCAACCTAACCGTGAGCATGGGTAGTCTTCTAGCTATGAAATATATGTAGCTATTCAAAGTACTTCTATTAAGTGGCTACCACTCAATAGACTTCCCTGCAACGATCTAAGCAACATTCTCCTGACAAGGGCTGAGATGCTATAGCGTCGGTTAGCATAGAATTTAAAGTCTATCTTTAGGAGAAGGCGATCGCTATGGGGATGACCCTGACTGAAAAGATTTTGGCGCGGGCTTCTGGTCGGGCTGGGGTTGAGCCAGGAGACAACATTTGGGTGAATGTTGACCTGCTGATGACCCATGACGTTTGCGGACCGGGCACGATCGGCGTGTTTAAGCGCGAGTTTGGAGCCGATGCTAAAGTTTGGGATTCCGAAAAGATCGTCCTGATTCCTGACCACTACATCTTTACCGCAGACGAACGGGCGAACCGGAACGTTGATATTTTGCGCGACTTTGCTCACGAGCAGAATATCAAGTATTTCTATGACATTACCGATCGCTCCAACTTCAAGGCAAACCCAGATTACAAGGGCGTTTGCCATGTTGCTTTGGCGCAAGAAGGGCACACTCGCCCCGGTGAAGTGATGTTTGGCACGGATTCTCACACTTGCAATGCAGGCGCATTTGGGCAATTCGCAACGGGTATTGGCAACACCGACGCGGGCTTTATTTTGGGTACGGGCAAGCTGCTGATCAAAGTTCCGGCAACAATGCGGTTTGTGCTGGATGGTGAGATGCCCAATTACCTGTTAGCAAAGGACTTAATTCTGCAAATCATCGGCGACATTAGCGTTGCAGGCGCAACCTATCGGACGATGGAATTCGCTGGAACCGCTGTCGAAGCCATGACGATGGAAGAGCGGATGACGCTGTGCAACATGGTGATTGAGGCAGGCGGCAAAAATGGTGTGATTGCACCCGACGAAACCACCTTTGAGTATGTTCGTAGTCGCACCGACAAACCCTTTGAAGCAGTTTACAGCGATGCGGATGCTCTGCTTTATAGCGATCGCCACTATGATGTCACTCAGCTTGAACCCGTCGTCGCCAAACCCCATTCTCCCGACAATCGGGCGCTAGCGCGGGAGTGCAGTGATGTCAAAATCGATCGCGTTTACATCGGCTCCTGCACAGGTGGAAAAACCTCCGACTTCCTCCACGCTGCCCAAATCCTTAAAGGGCATCAAGTGAAAGTACCGACTTACATCGTGCCTGCTACCCAAAAAGTGTACGAAGACCTGTTTACCATGAAGTATGACGGACAAACTCTGTCCGAAATTCTTCTAGCAGCAGGCTGTATCGAACCTGCGGCTCCGTCCTGTGCCGCTTGCTTGGGTGGTCCAAAAGATACGTTTGGGCGAATGAATGAGCCAGAAGTTTGTGTTTCTACCACCAACCGCAACTTCCCTGGACGGATGGGTAACAAGCAATCACAAGTTTACCTTGCGTCTCCCTATACGGCTGCGGCTTCTGCCTTGACTGGATATGTCACCGATCCGCGTGAGTTTCTCAGCTAAGGCTGAGCTAAAGCCACGAAGTCAATCTGCCACCAGTTCTGCCAACATTTCCCCTGAAAAACTGGATAGAAGCAACAGGGGAGAACTTTTTTGCTTTTGCAGATGACCCCACTTTGATGAGGGGTTGGTTCTACTACGCTCAGGGTTATATGAGGATTGAGATGTCGCTGTTAGCTTCTGCTTATGATTAAGACAACTCAATCCTCTCAACAAAAACTGTTCCTACTGTGAGCTATTAATCTCACTTAAACGCAACTCACGCATTCCAAGACCAAACTGACGTTGATCGCCACCAAGACCAAGTTCGGCAAGAGATTTAGCATTAGGAATGCTAAAAGTGATTTGAAGTGGGCTTTGCTTGTTCACCAAACTTGCAGGCAATATGGCTGTTCTCGCTCCATCGTCAGCCTGTCCATGAACAAACTCCCATTGAGCAACCTGTTCGCCATTGACAATCACATCTACATCCAATCTTGGATGAACGTCATGGATAAAAGCTCTAGTCTTTGCTGAGAGTAGGATATCAGTTGATGAGTCAAGCTCATCAAGTGCCATTATCAGCAAAGCTTCATTGCCTTCAGTCCAGCTTCCCCAACTCCCTGGTTTTGACCAACCAAAAGAGCTATATATCCATCCATTTTCCTCATTGTTAAACTTTACCCAGGTTCCAAGTTCATAGTTTCTTTCTACAAATGGGGGCGGTGTACCTTCTCCACGCTGGTCTAGCTTAACGAAGAATAAATGCCGCGTATTGTGGTCAAGAGGCATGGCGTACTCAGAGGAACCCTTTTGGCGATCTAGCCATTCAAAGAAAGTTGCAACATGGGAATTGTCAATGAGTATCCAAAATTGCTGCTCCTTCTCTAATCTTCTTAGCCAATTGTCTATATCCTGAGTTGGCTCGAACTTCACAAGGTCTGAGCCATGGTGTCTAACCACTTGTCTCATCACCCCAGTGGAGGAAGAATGACCGGAATTATCACTCACTACAAATGTTTTAACTCCAGGATGACGCCATAAATGTTCTGCTAAAAGTGCATAATCTGGGTTGCCCTGCCCCCCGATAGAAGTGAAGGTTGGAGGTCGATAAGCCAACGTCTTCTGAAAATATCCAACATGTCCTAGAAAAACGGCAGTTGAAAGAAAAATTCCTATAAATCGGACAATGCTATCTTCTTTATTGAAAGGCAGTAACCTTGCCTCTTTGATACGCTGCTTAAAGAGAACAAAACCTTGAACAATAAGCAGCAGCATTAATAATCCAAAGAGCGGTCCCCCGTACCATTGAACAACATCTTTGATAATATTCCAGAAGATAGCTGGACGAAGAGGTAGAGAAATATTTAGATGTACGACGATTAAGACAGAAACTATTGTAGCAATGGGCCAGATGCAAAGGGCTTGAATACCAAAGCTATCCTTTCGCTTAACAATAAAGGGCAGTAATATAGCACCGATTGTTCCTAAAATAATTACTACTGGTGCAATTCTCTTATCCTGGTGAAGCAGGTACTCAAAAAGCGTTGTCGTTCCGTCCAACGGAAAGGGTGATCTACTACCTGGTATAAGAGTTGCTGGCATTAAGAAGTGGCTAGCAACTATTCCAATCAGCGGCAAGAAAGCCGTTATTCCCAACAAAAAGGAATTATTAAAAATTCGATAGTTTTTAGCAAAATCAAAGTCTATCTTCGTGAGAATACTAATAATTAGTAGGGAGATCAGCAAACCAATTACAATTGAAGTAGAGGATAAAGATGTAGCATAGGAAGCTGCAACAAACAGGGGAAAAGAAGCAATAATCGTCAAATTGCGAAATTCTCTGATCAAAGTTTTTCTTTCGGTGGAAGTAAGAAACAGAAATACACTAAACATAACCATGTAAGGAATAGCTATGATGCCACTAAAAGCAGCCACCGAGAAGTATAAGTGTGCCTCACTAAACTTGATCTCTTTGAAAGGTTTAAGAAAAGATGCAAAGAAAACCATGCTAAGAATAACTCCATAGATTGATGGTTTTCCTGTAATAAAAGCACCCCACTGACCAAAAGCGCTAAAGAATAGGATGAGAAAATAGAAACCTGAGAAAAGCCATAAAGGCTTGTATTGAAGCTGTTCAAATATGTAGAGGCAGCAGAGGAGAATAAGAATAAATAGAGCTGGCTTAAAGGCGCTGGAGATGGTTGTTAGAGGAATGTAATCGAATAAATTGCCTACGTAGTAGATGAGAGCTGAATAACCAATTTGTCCATAATTATTAGAAGCCCAAAACGAAATTTCCGGTCTAATTAGATGTTGAGTCCAGGTTAATTGAGCATTGTCAAAAGCATAGGGGAAATAATAGAAAGAGACTAATCCTATAGCGAAAGCAATAACGCCTAAACACCAAGTTGCTTTTCGAGTTATGACAGCCTTTACTTGACGAAGTATGTTGCGGGTATAGGAGTAGTTTAGGGTGAGTGCAGTTATAACTATTAGAATATCAAGAGAGTATTTAAGAGCCAGAATGTATTTTGAGGGTATCAATCCCGTGCTATAGAAAACATAAAATTGGGCTGCATTCCAGTAGAGAGCTAAAGCAATGGGTACTAATAGAGAACTATAGGATTTCTGGGTTAAAGTCGTCGATGGCCAAATTCGATTAAGCCAGGATTGAAACGCCAAACCAACCGTAAAGATGCTAAAGAGAAAATGCAGTTGAGCGCAGATTAATAGAATAAAAAATATATTCAACATTTTTATTTGATTCGTTGATTATTGGGTACTACAGTAACGCTGAATGAGTGGGAAAACGCTCTTTTGGAAAGTTAAATTGCTCGTCCTAGATAATACAATGCAATTGCTCTGAAAGTAAGTCTGGGGCTTGAACAATCTTCAACTCTGGAGGGAACCAATACTAAACCTAGTACTTTATGCTGGAGTAGATTTGACTCGAATGAACTCACTTAATACCTGCCCAAGAAAATGATTAATTGTTCTGCATTAAACTGGTAATCATGCTGCAAATTTCTAATACGGTGAGTATTCCAGAGCATGAGATTGAGATGAGTGCGGTGCGATCGCAAGGGGCGGGCGGGCAAAACGTGAATAAAGTAGCAACGGCGATTCATCTGCGCTTTGATATTGGGGCTTCTTCACTGCCCGAACGCTACAAGGAGCGATTGTTGAAGCTGAATGACCAGCGCATAACCAAAGAAGGAGTGATTGTCCTCAAAGCTCAGGAACACCGCAGCCAGGAGCAAAACCGGGAAGAAGCCTTGCAACGGCTGCAAGCTTTAATCAAGAGTGCGATCGTCTTACCAAAACCTCGCAAACCTAGCAAGCCTACCCGAAGCTCCCAGAGAAAGCGTTTAGATCGCAAAAGCAAACGTAGTCAAATCAAGGCGGCGCGAGGCAAAGTCACGGAAGAATAAGTGTTGCACCCTCGGCTTAGCAATGCATTCCATCTTTGCGGATTCATGCTCATTCCTACTAGGGAGAGATCTGTAGATCGGGTTGAACATCAAACAAAAATTTCTATTTACCCCCTTGACTGTCTAGTGTACTGGAGAGTTCATCATGGATGTAGTCGAACACTGTTCAAGGATTTACATCATGGCTCTCGAACTCCAAGTTCCCAATATGGCTTGCTCTGCTTGTAGCGACACCATCACTAAGGCAATCAAGGCGATCGACCCTGCGGCTACAGTTCAGGCTGACCCCAAGACAAAGCAGGTCAAAGTTGAAACGCAGCAATCAGAAACAGCGGTGAAACAAGCGATCGCCGATGCAGGCTACACAGTGGCGTAGGCAAAATCCGTTCACTGGCTGAACTATAACCAGGAACTAATTTACTTCAATCTTTTGAAGAATCGAGGGAATCCGTCATGGATACAGCAAACTTAAAGCTGCGAGGCATGAGTTGTGCCTCCTGCGCTAGTAACGTTGAAGATGCCATTCGTTCTGTGCCTGGAGTCGAGGCGTGCAGCGTGAATTTTGGGGCTGAGCAAGCGACCGTTACTTATGATTCAGGCAAAACGGATATATCTACCATTCAGGGTGCGGTTGATGCAGCGGGATATGCAGCCCTGCCCATGCAGGAGGATGTGTTAGCACCCGAAGATGATGCCGAACGGCAAGAACGCCAAGCGGAAAACCGTAAACTCACCCGCCGAGTCTGGTTTAGTGGCATCGTCAGCGCTGTTCTGGTAATTGGGTCACTGCCTGCCATGACGGGTTTACCGATTCCCTTTATTCCCATGTGGCTGCATCATCCCTGGCTTCAGCTTGTGCTAACTGCCCCAGTGCTATTTTGGGCAGGGCGATCGTTCTTTGTGAATGCCTGGAAAGCGTTGAAGCGACACACCGCAACGATGGATACGCTGGTTGCGGTTGGGACAGGAACAGCTTATCTCTACTCTTTATTCCCGACGCTTCTACCCCAACGGTTTACCGCCCAGGGACTTCAACCCGATGTGTATTTTGAAGCAGCGGCGGTAATCATTGCCTTGCTTCTATTGGGGCGACTCCTGGAAAACCGAGCAAAAGGACAGACCTCAGAAGCAATGCGGAAGCTGATGGGGCTACAGGCAAAGACAGCACGAGTGATTCGGAATGGTCGCGAGATCGATATTCCGATCGCTGAAGTAGTTTTGGGCGATGTTGTTTTCGTTCGCCCTGGTGAAAAAATTCCGGTGGATGGCGAAATTGTAGAGGGCGCTTCCACAATCGATGAGGCAATGGTCACAGGTGAAAGTGTGCCTGTAAAAAAGCAGCCTGGGGATGAAGTGATAGGAGCCACTATCAACAAAACAGGCAGCTTTAAGTTTCGGGCAACGCGAGTCGGTAAGGATACTTTCCTGGCGCAGATTGTGAAACTGGTGCAGCAGGCGCAGGGGTCAAAAGCACCAATTCAGCGATTGGCAGACCAGGTGACGGGATGGTTTGTGCCAGCAGTGATTGCGATCGCAATTCTTACCTTTGTCATTTGGTTTAACGTCATGGGCAATGTGACGATGGCATTAATCACAACAGTTGGAGTGCTGATTATTGCCTGTCCCTGTGCGCTGGGTCTTGCGACACCAACCTCCATTATGGTGGGTACGGGGAAAGGAGCAGAGAACGGCATTCTGATCAAAGGAGCCGAAAGTCTGGAGCTAGCCCATAAGCTGCAAACAATCGTACTTGATAAAACAGGCACCATTACCCAAGGTAAGCCCACCGTAACCGACTATATAACGGTGAATGGGACAGCAAATGGAAATGAGTTAAAACTACTGCGTCTAGCTGCATCCGTTGAACGGAACTCAGAACATCCTCTAGCAGAAGCTGTGGTGCAATATGCCCATGCTCAAAAGGTTGAGTTGACTGATGCTCAGAAGTTTGAGGCAATCGCGGGTAGTGGTGTGCAGGGTTATGTGTCTGACCGATGGGTGCAGATTGGCACACACCGTTGGATGAATGAGTTAGGGATTGCAACGAACTCATTACAACAACACTGGGAGCGACTGGAGTATCTCGGCAAAACCGTAATTTGGATTGCGGTAGATGGGAAAGTCGAAGGCATTATGGGCATTGCTGATGCAGTAAAACCCTCTTCTGCTAACGCCATTCGCACTTTGCAAAAAATGGGTTTAGAAGTGGTGATGCTGACTGGAGACAACCAGCGAACAGCCAATGTAATTGCCCGTGAAGTTGGGATTCAGCGTATCTTTGCTGAAGTACGTCCCGACCAAAAAGCGGCAACTGTTGAATCGATTCAGTCAGAAGGTCGAGTTGTGGCAATGGTGGGTGATGGCATTAACGATGCACCTGCTCTGGCTCAAGCGGATGTCGGAGTCGCTATTGGAACGGGAACTGATGTGGCGATCGCCGCCAGCGACATTACTCTGATTTCGGGTGACTTGCAGGGCATTGTTACAGCAATTCAACTCAGTCGTGCCACCATTCGCAACATCAAACAAAACTTGTTTTTTGCATTCATTTACAACGTTGCTGGAATTCCAATTGCCGCAGGTATCCTTTACCCCGTTTTTGGTTGGTTACTCAGTCCGATTATTGCGGGTGCGGCGATGGCGTTTAGCTCGGTTTCAGTGGTGACGAATGCTTTGAGGCTTCGAAACTTTAAGGCAACGAGTCATGGGTAATTGGGTAACGGTGGAGATTTCAGGGCAGATCGCAGGGGCAATATAGGAGGCGTTCAAATGGTTAATCGCTCAATAGCTTTAAGTGTTATTGCAACATCTCTAATGTTGCTGGGATTGACTTCTGGTGGGGCGATTGCTCAAATGTCTCATGAGGAAATGCCGTCCGGAGAGCATGGGGCTACAGAGCATGGAGACTTTCAACGTATTGAACAACCCCTGTGGCTCAAGGGAGCCGTGACCGCAAGCGGTTTAGGATTGATTGGGTTGGAGCTATGGTGGTTTCTCTTAAGCAAACCAAAGTCAAGCCAAGCTATAGCCCAAGGAGGGGTTCAGGAAGTCACTGTGACTGTTGATGGCGGTTATGAACCGAGCCAAATTGTGGTGAAAGCAGGTCAACTCGTGCGGCTAAATTTTGATCGCAAAGACCCCAGTAGCTGCCTTGAGGAAGTGCGCTTTCCTGATTTCCGCATTGCTCAAGATCTTCCCCTTAACCGGACGACAGCAATCGAGTTTACACCAGACAAACCGGGTCGATATGAGTTCACGTGTGGCATGAACATGTTTCGAGGGGTGGTGGAGGTTAAAAACTCCTAAAGTACGCCAAAGAAGCCTACGTTCTCTCCAAATATATGAAAGGGCATCCCGCGCGGCGGGATGCCCTTTCATATATAGCCCTGTTGTTTGGAATGGGTATTAGCCCGCTAGCAACATGACGACATCAGCGTGAGCCAATACAACATCTGGGTTGCGCTGAAGCGCTGCGTCATATCTCATCGCGAAATGATCTCCCAATTCGTTGGGGGTAAGCAAAGTCCGCGTGTCTACCATGAGAGTGGCGATCGCCTCTGCTGTAACGGGTTCATCTGCATGAAGCAGCTCATCAATCTGCACAACCAGTTCTGAGAGTCGGTGCAACCAGGCAAACTGTTCGTGATTGATCACCAGTTGTAGCAGTTCGCCACCAGAAATTTGTCCTTGTATTTGCTCATAAGTTCTGCGCTCGGTATTGAGCAACAGTTTATGCAGGCGTAACAACTTAATTCGCAGTGTGCTGAGGAGTTGATGCTGGTTGATGCGTTGTTGCAGTGTGTTAGACATGAATTCGTCCCATCCTTCCGTTTCGATAATCTTCAATTGCTTGCGAAATTTCAGCTTCGGTATTCATCACAAACGGGCCGTAGCGCACCACTGGCTCGTTGAGGGGAACTCCAGCGATGAGCAGCAGATCGAGGGGTTGTTCAGCATGAGCAGGGTTGGCGATCGCCACCTCGTCTCCATCCTGAGCAAAGATCACCATTTGCCCATCCGTTCCAGGTTCTTGCTCGGTTCCAAACAGTCCAGAACCGTCCAAGACATAGGCAAAAGCGTTGTATTCCTGGGGCACAGGTTGGGCGATCGCGGCACCCGGTTGCAGGGTGTAGTGTAAATAGATAATCGGCGTGCGCGTCTCAATCACCGCTTTTGCACCCAGCGCTTCTCCGGCAAGTACCCGCACCGTTACAGACCCGTCTGGAGTTTGGGCAACCGGAATTTGCGCTGCTGGAATTTCCTGATAGCGAGGTGCAATCATCTTGTCACGTTGAGGCAGGTTAACCCACAGTTGAAGTCCGTGAAGCCGTCCTCCTGTGCGAGTAAATTCTGCCTCTGGCATTTCAGAATGGACGACTCCTGCGCCTGCTGTCATCCACTGCACATCACCCGGATTGAGCAGTCCAGCGTGTCCTTCAGAGTCTTTGTGTTGCAAGCGCCCGTCCAAGATGTAGCTAACCGTTTCAAAGCCGCGATGGGGATGGTCGGGCGCGCCTTTTGCTTGACCCGGTTTCAGATCAATTGGACCCAATTCATCGAGCAGGAGAAAGGGATCAAACGCTGAAAAGCTACTTTTGGGAAAAGGACGACGCACCAGGAAGCCTTCCCCTTCTAGCGTTTCAACGCTGTTGACGATTCCAGCAACGGTTCGTAGCACTCCAGCTTGCACGGTCATACCTTTAACTCCTGAAGATGAGGTGGTTTCTTGTCGTCCTATATATGACTAGTCATATATTAGCATGGGAACATACTAGCCCCCTGAGTGTGGCTTGTCCCATCTTTTGTTCGGTAAACCGTAAGCTACTACAGAGCCGCCATTGAGTTGCGATATTGGATTACAACGTTTCTCTAAAAAGAGGTTACAGATGGTTATTCAAAGCAACGGTGAGTTCGGGTCATACAGTTTCGTCCTCTTTAGGAAACAGGAAACGACTGACGCGATGCACCAACGTGGTTGACACCGAAAATAAGGTAAAACCAATCAGCGGATGGGCGATCGCCAATGGAATCGGCGTTTTGAGATGAATGGTGAGAAATTGCAATCCCAGCAGAACTGGCAGACTGGCAGTGAGGCTTTGCACCCGACGAGGAAGGGTGATGCGATATGCCCAGACCAACAAAATGAGAGACAAGCTGCTGTAGCCGCGCACCAGCCATACATGAATCTTCCACCATTCAGGGTGATAGAAATAAGCCAATCCCACCGTCAACACTTGAGCGTTGAGGCAAAGGTTAAAAATCACGACGAGAATAAAAAATCCCAGCAGTTTCCAAGACACCGTTTTTTGAGCTGTGATGGGACTTACAGTTTCTGAGGAGAGTGACATAACGTCTACAGAGTGATATCGGATGGCAACACGACCAGATTAAAAGCAGCCAACCCGCACGCATAGACCTCGTTCGAGTACACTTTGGTGCTACCTCAACAGAAATTTCCTTGCAGTTTTTACTTCAAGCGATCGCCTCAACCTGATTCGGTCTACCCTTCAATAACAGGCTGATTCCTCCTTAAAGTCATCCCTTCACAATTCTCCAAATTCGTATCTTATTTAACATGAACTAAACCTTAAAAACACTGGATAAAGTCTTTTCCCCTGATAGCATCTAAAAACTGTTTCAGGGTAGGGAACTATGGGTGTTAAGTTTTTTTCTGCGATTCTAGTTGCATCACTATCCTTAACGAGTTCCCTTGCATCGATTCAGCCTGCCGCTTCTGCGGTGTCTAATACCCCTTTACCTAGTGATGCGCCTATTGAAGTGGCGATCGCCCAAGAGCCTGATCTGCCTGAATCTGACTTAGCAAGCTTATCCTTCCCCGCTACTCAGTGGTTGATCGCGCTTGGATTGATTGGAGGGGCGATCGCGATCGGCTTTGGTGTCTATCGATACAACCAAAACGAACGCTGGTACCGAATTGAGTTTTTACGTAAAACTGTCAAAGAATTTGAGCAAGATCCAGACATTTGGAAAGCGCTCAAGATTCTGGACTTTGAGGAATATCGAGATTACGAAATTAAAAACGGAGAAGACAAAATCGTTTTTCGGGTCAATAACGAACTGCTTTGTCGGGCACTAGGAACCCACGAAGACCGCAGAATTTATCAGAAAGAAATCGATCAGCTTCAGCAAAAAGTTAATGCCGCAGAACAGGGAAGTACCGTCGATGAAGAAACCTTAGAAGGATACAAAAAAAAGCTGCGGCAATATCACATTGAAACCGGGCTGCGAGACTGGTTCAACAAAATGCTAAATGGGCTTGAGCATTTTGGCTACTTTGTTGAATCAGGCATGTTCACTGTTGATGAAATTCGCCCCTGGATGATTTACTGGATTCGACTTATTGCCGACCAGGAATATAAACGTCAGGACGCTTCCAAATTTTATGATCAGCTTTATACCTACATTCATAGATATGGTTTTTCAGGTGTAATCAAACTCTTTGAGCGGTTTGGTTATCGCATTTTACCGACCCCCTACAAAGAATTTGACTTCACTGACTTGTCAAAAGGTTTACACGAATTTGATCTTCAAACTGCGCTCAGCTTAGCCAAAGCGGCCAATTTAGTTTACTCAGATTTGAGTTATATCAAAGAAATTTGTGTCCGCCGATGGGGCATTCAAGACCTAGAAAACTTTAAATATCTCAACAACCGTGAGCGAGACACCCAGGCTTTTATGTTTAAGACAAAAGATTATGTCATCATCGCTTTTCGCGGCAGTCAAGAAATACAAGATTGGAGAACAAACGCCAGAACACGCTTTGAAAAGTTTGCCATTGCCACAAGTATGGAACCTTTAGATGAAGATACGACTCCACCGATTGGTCAGGTACATCGAGGTTTCCAAGCAGCATGGCGGAGTGTAGAAGAAGGTGTGTTAAAACAGCTTGAAATTTGGGGTGCAGGACGAAAATCTAATTTCCCAATTTTCATCACCGGACATAGTTTAGGTGGCGCACTAGCAACAGTTGCCGCATCCTCGTTAGTCAAACGAGGACGGAAGAATATCCAGGGTGTTTACACGTTTGGGCAGCCCCGCGTGGGAGATTTGGTGTTTGTGAATGAAATTGGTCGAGCATTAAAAGGAAAAGTTTTTCGATTTGTCAACAACAATGACATTGTGCCTCGCGTACCGCCGCCTTATTTGCCCTGGAATCCTACACATATTTATATTCACCTGGGGACAACGTTCTATTTCAACGCTTTTGGGGGTTTAGTTAAACAACCCGGGTGGCTCTATCGGCGGTTTGATTCTCTCATTGGGTTTAGCCGTGCTGTATTTAAGCAAGGTTTAGATGCAATCAATGACCACCGCGTAGAGTTTTACATTAGCAATCTCGAAAAAGCCCTGGAAATTGAAAAAGAACGTCAGGTGCTTGAATCTGAAGAAAGGGAAATAAGTAGCCAGTGAGCTACTTGCCGCCCACAAATGGGGTTGCCCAAAAATCCCAATTTTCTTTGTTGAAGGGCGATCGCCACTTATAAATCAAAGCCGACTCTAACCGCTGTCGGGGGCGAGTTGCTACGGGTGCTTCGGCCCAAAATGCGATACCTAACATAGACGTGAGTTGATGCTGATAGTGAATCTGTCGGTAATTCAGCAGATAGCGCTTGCAGTCGTGTACGCCTTTCCAGCGTTGATTTGACTTTACTGTCTCACCCACATAGAGCAAAATCGGTAGCTCATAATCGATCACAAAATAGAGAGCTGCCGTACCCTGATCTGCTGCTTTCCAACGCCAAAATTCTGTATTCTGTTGCGGCAGGTTGAATGGGTTAATACCGTCAGGGTCAGGCTGGGTTGAACTAGAAGTAAGTCCCGGATCAAACAGCGTTCCTTGCTCTGTCGGAGGGCTGATTTTCACCTGTTGCTGATATTGAAAGATGCGCTGCTTCCAGGATTGCAAAGCAACACAGTCCATTTCTAAAAACTCTTCCTGTCGTCCTAAGCTTCGGTAGCCGCGCAGATCTTCTGGAGAAAAAAGCAGAAGCTGATCGTCGCTCACGATGGCTAAACCTCTATCCATAGCGTATTTACTTCATACACTACGCTAAATATGTTGTAGAGGAAACCCATCTGGAATAGGGGTTAGGAGGGGGCGATCGCCCTCCTATTTGTAACGAAATTTTTCCTTACGACACAAATCTTTCTAATCGCATAATCTTTCTCAAGCTATATTGATCCTGACTCTGCACTCTCCGCAATACGCGCAACACAGACAGTAGATTTACTCATTAGTCAGCGCTGGTCTATCCTCGGTCAATCCTCAGTTCATCCTTGTTTTTGCTTCATTAATACCTGTCAGTTTTGGTCTGTAAGTAGTGAGTGCTTAGCAATGCTCGGTCATTTGATACGCAGGTTCGATGTTAAAAGCCCAAACACAATTCACCCTTAGGAGGCACCTGAGTGGACATCGTAGACTTCAAGCAGCAGTATTTGCAGGGACGACGAGACTTTAGAGAAATCGACCTAACCGGAGCAAACTTAAACTGGACAAACCTGATCGGAATTGATTTAAGCGGCGCAAATCTGCAAAACGCCAGGTTCAGTGCAGCAACTCTTAGACAGGCAAAACTCGTTGGCGCAAATCTTCAAGGGGCAAACCTGCGGGCGGCTGACCTGAGAAATGCAAATTTGACAGGTGCAAACTTAAAAAGTGCTAATTTAGGGCGGGCTGATTTGATGGATATCACCCTGGAAACAGCCGATTTAACCCATGCAGATCTGACGGAGACAATTTCTAAACAGGCAAAGCTACGAAACGCCAACTTGTATGGAGCCAACCTGGGTGGATTAGATCTGAGCCATGCTGACTTGGCAGGTGCAGATCTGCGAAGCACAAACCTAATGTCAGTCAATCTTACAGAAGCCAACCTCCAGGGGGCAAACCTCAGTCAACAAGACCTCACAGGCGCAAACTTGAGAGGCGCTAATTTGAGAGGCGCTAATTTGAGTGAAACCCGGTTGAGCCAAGCTGAACTATATGGAGCTGATTTGAGTGAAGCAAACTTGACCCATGCTTGCCTGGAGCAAGCAAAGCTAGCTGGAGCAAGGCTTCCCGTTTGTTTGCTGTGAATCGTGTGTGCTGTCAGTTCGTGTGTTTCTTTGTATATAGTGCTAGTTACTTGAGTTAGAAAAAAGAAGGCAGGGCTAAGCCCTGCCTTCTTTTTTCTAACCTTTCCTCGTTTTTATAACTTGCTAATAACCAGGACAATTCCTCAACCGTCCGCCAAAGTTTTGTGTCTGGACAGGGTTCTCACACTAAATAGAGTGACACAGTGAGAAAAGCGGGTGACAGTTGACAATTTGGAATTGAACTGACGTGAGCTACATCTATTCCCCAGCATGATGCAGGTATTAATTGCTGCGTGATTAGCAGTGTGGCGAAGCTACGCTACCATTCACGCTTCACAACGTGCTTTACGTAGGAATTGATTTAAACGCTGCAAACCGCAAGCAATTGAATCGATCGTTTATAGCCACAATTCCGCTATACATATTCTTTTGGGTGAGCGTCGGAGTATGTCGTTTCAACCAGACCGATTGATTGAGCTAAAACTAGTAACTCAAGCCCAAGCAGAATTATTGCAAGGTCTGGAAACCTGGTTGAGCCTTGACTTGATTTCTGCTGATGATATCGAGCTGACGCTCCTTTTAGGGAAAGTTCCAACTCGGTCAGAGCTATCTCAGCCAGCCATTCAGCTTGACTTTAGCACTCAGATTTCGCCTCAAAAGCTGCTGGAAGGATTAGACGCATGGCATCGCTTAGGGTTGCTGTCAGGTCAGGTTGAGGTAAAGCTTTCATGCTTGGCTCACTCCAATCTGCTTAAGGGGTTAGAGGTTTTGCTAGAGCTAGGGCTACTCTCTGAAACCCAGGTTAAGGCGTTGGGTCAGGCAAATCTTGCCTGCGATTTACAGAAGGCGGAGGCAGATGATTTTGCGCCGATTGCCCCTCCTCAACCTGTGAAATCGCGAAAACCCGCCCCTACCCCAAAGCCACCTGAACCTGCTGCGCCTGGTCTAGTCGCACAAATGCTGCATTCGCTGATGGCGGAACTCAGCGTCCTGTGGCTATTGCTGCTAGGGATGTTTTTGGTGGTGGTTTCCTCTGGCGTGTTGGCAGCTAGTCAGTGGCAGCGATTCCCGGCAGCGGGACAGTACGGCATTTTGTTGTTTTACACGCTGGGCTTTTGGGGTGCGAGCATTTGGGCAGGAAAGCAGCAAAACTTACGGCTAACGGCTCAGGCGCTACGGGTGGTGAGTCTGCTGTTGCTGCCCGTGAACTTTTTAGCGATGGATAGCTTTGGGTTGTGGAGAAGCTTGCTGGGAGCAGGAATTGCAGCGATCGCCACTCTCACCCTCACCGCGCTCGCAATCTACCATTTCCGGGCAAATCGTCAGGACCCCCAGCAGACTCAACTGACATTGGTAAATCATCTAGGGCTGAGTTACCTGCAATGGGGCTGGGGGTTACCTGGATTTGCCCTAATTGCCGTCTATGCGGGCGTGATCGCAACAGCGGCGATTACCTTGCTTCAACGTCATCGAGAAACTTCACTAGAGCGTCCGTTCCGTCCATTCAGCCTGAATCGAGCGCTAATTATCTATGCCCTGGCAATTTTGCTGATTCGAGCAATCTTTATTGCTGAAGTAGAGGTTGAGCAGCTAGGTTTAGCCGTCGGCATTTGCGGCTTCCTGCTGGCATGGCTAGCCCGTCAGGAAATCCGTCAACCGCAGCGATCGCCCCTCCCTTCTCCCCCTCTCCCCCTTCAACCCGCAACCTGGGAAGCCACTGGAGGAATTCTACTGGGGCTAGGCTGGATCGTCTCAGTTGGCTCAGTTCCCTGGCAAGCTCTAGGCGTCAGCGGACTGGGGCTATGGTTCTTTGGCGATCGCCTCTACCGTTTTCGCTACCGCCACGATCTGGTGATCCTGTTCCTAATTGGGTTGCAGATGCACTGGCTAGCGTGGCGATTGCTGCCATTGGTTGTGCAGCAGCAAGCTGTAACACTAGCAACACAGCTTACCGGAACTCAATCTAACCCGGATGTGCTGCTTTGCCTGGGGCTGTTTCCTTACTTAGTCTTAACGGTCGTAACAGCAGATTGGCTAGACCGCCGACAGCAGCGAAATTTGACAGCCTGCGCCGATCAAATTGCCATTGGGTTTGGGGTAGTGCTGCTGTTGCTGAGCTTATTTAGCCCCATCCTCAGAACGATAACCTTTGCGCTTTCTACCTCGACGTTAGCGATCGCCAATCACCAGCGCTGGATCAGAGGCAGTGCTCTCCTCTCTTTGCCACAAAGCGCTAAAGTCAGCGAACTCATCCGCATCGGTAGCACAACTTCTGAACCGCTATCCTCTACCTCCTCCCGATCCACGCCTCCATCCTTTCTCGCCTCGCACCGCTCCTTGTCTTATCTAATCCACTTGGGAGGACTAGCTACCGTTCTGTCGGCTGTTGACTGGATTCTACCGACGCTGAATCTAGGCTTCTGGGCAGGCATTTTGCTAGTGCTGTCAGTCAGTGAACTGGTGCTGAGCTTGGGGCTTCACACCACCAATCGGCGGAGTGGGGAAGGAAATAGGAATTGGGCGATCGCCTTCTGGACGCAAAACCGCCCCAATCGACTTCATACTGCCTACCCACCTGCACTCTGGCGACAAAGTTTTTGGACATTCGGTTTCATCTTGGCAGCTTTGAGCTTTGGACTCTTCTGGTTAAACAATCTTTTGCTGTCGGGTGCAGAGACAAGCTTTGGGCAACACGGGGTCAGTCCAAAAGGGTGGGGAATGCTCTGGCTAGTAGTGCCACTGTCTCTCACTTGGATTGCCAGTCTCACCCGTCCGCCCCATCGCCAAACGGCAAGTTGGGCTGGCGTTTGGACATTAATGTTGGTTCAGGTGCTAACTCTGCCGCTACCTACGCTTCGACTGGTTGGGCTGGGACTGGCAACCGGGCTAATGGTGCTGCATACGCGCACTTTGCGTCATCTAGCCGCTGCCGCGATCGCCGTTGGCTTTGGCTTAGGGTTTGTCGTAACGCTCCTAGCAGAAGGATTGCCCGGATTTCCGCAGCTTTCGGCGCGAGACTGGCTGCTAGTGGTAGCAACTCTGCTGACAGTGCTTTGGGTCTGGCGGAGTGTCCTGTTGCGCCGTTCAACCCCATTGTCCCAGCTTTACGCCAGAGCAATGGATGGATGGGCGATCGCCCTCTACCTAATTGAATTACTCTGCCTCACCTTTGACTCGCTCGGTGTTTATTGGGATCTCTTGCCTGCCTCTGTCTTGGCGATTAGCTCCGTTGCGGTGATACTGGGGGCGATCGCCTACCGAGGCTGGCAAAATCCCACTAATTGGGCAATTTACGGCTTTGGCTGGGGTTTAGAAGTTCTAACGATTGAAATTTTGGGGTTAACGGGTCGCTCTATAGCGGCACTGGCGATCGCCAATCTGGCGTTAGGGTTAGCCTCCCAACTGGTTGGTGACTGGTGGAATCGCCGCTCTGATAACCGTCAAATTCTCAGCAGTTGGCACGTCATGCCGCTTGTCTACGGAGCATTAGGTGCAACTCTGCGTTGGGGAATTGTTGAAGACTGGACAGGCTTAAGCACGCTGGGTCTATCGCTGATTGCCATTGGCGTAGGTCGCCGCAAGGAATCCTTTAAGCCGCTGATCTATCTAGCGTTAGCAGGTCTGTTTGCTTCGGGCTGCGAGATTCTGCTCTACCAGGTTGCTGAACTCAGAGCTGGGGATCAACTCGTGGCGCTCGCCGCCCTCGCAACCAGTTTCGTCTACGTCTACCGCATTCTGACCCCGTGGCTGATTCCCTTCCTGCGACTGAATACAGACGAGCTAACAACAATCGCTCACCTACATTGGGCACTAGGCAGCATTTTTCTGGTTGCCGCAACTCAACACCCAGTCTCAACCTACGATCTGCTAGCAGTGGGAACGGGAATATTCCTTGTGCGCTATGCCCTTGCTCAAGGACGCATTCAGGACAATCCTAGAGACGCTGACGGTTGGGTTTACGCAGGCATCTTAGAAGCAGTGGGAATTGCGGTGTACGGACTCACGCTATTACCCGACGATCTGCTAGCTCAAATCTTGCCCTGGCGTGGGGCGATCGCCACTCTCTTCGCCTGCATCCTGCACCTGTTGCCCTGGCAGGAGTGGGGTTGGCGATCGCAACCCTGGCAGCGATCGGCTTACGTTTTACCCCTGGCAGCTTTGATCTTGAGCAATGCCAGCATTCAGCCGCTTAGTTTAGTCATTGCTGCAGCGGGTTATCTTTTATTTGCCCAAACCCAGCACCAGATTCGCCTGACGTATCTCAGCTTGCTGTTAGTGGAATGGGCGATCGCCCTCTGGCTAACTGACACTCAGCGCACCTTTGACTTGCTCTATCCCAGCCTGGTTGGGCTATTTACTCTTTATGTCGCTCAAGTTGACCCAGACCTAAAGCACCCAAACGCGCATCGCCTGCGCCACCTCTTGCGAACGCTGGGATCGGGCATCATTTGCCTATTTGCCCTGCTGTTTCATCACCAAACGGGAATCTTGCCCGGTATCATCAGCTTAGTGACACTTTTCGCAGGACTTTCCCTGCGCGTCCGGGCGTTCCTCTACGTCGGAACAATTACCTTCCTGGTTAATGCTTTTTACCAACTGGTCATTCTGATCTTTGACTACCCGCTGCTAAAGTGGATCGTTGGCTTAATGGTCGGAATCGCCTTCATCTGGCTAGCTGCCAACTTTGAAACGCGTCGCAGTCAGCTTGGCTCCTTATTGAGAAACTGGTTTACCGACTTGCAGGGATGGCAGTAGCTGCAAGTCATAAACCGCTACCACCCCCCTTCATGTCAATCAATTTCAGCAACACCAACTCCGTTTGGGCATCGGTTTTCGTGGAAACGCTCAGCCGACTGGGACTCAAAACAGCAATTATCTGTCCGGGATCACGCTCCACCCCATTAACATTAGCCTTTGCAGCACATCAGGATATTGAGGCGATCGCCATTCTAGATGAGCGTTCCGCCGCTTTCTTTGCCTTGGGGATTGCCCGCAAATCCGGTCTACCCGTCGTCCTGGTCTGCACCTCCGGTACAGCAGGCGCAAACTTCTACCCTGCCGTGATTGAAGCCAGAGAAAGCCGCATCCCACTGCTTATTCTCACTGCCGATCGCCCTCCCGAACTGCGCGAGTGCAACGCCGGTCAAACTATTGACCAACAAAAACTCTATGGCACCTTTCCAAACTGGTACAGCGAGCTCACTCTCCCCTCGCTGGAGCTAGACACCCTCGCCTACCTCCGCCAAACGACCCTGTATGCCTGGGAAAAAACCCTTTACCCCATCCCCGGACCCGTCCACCTCAACCAACCCTTCCGCGATCCCCTCGCTCCCCTTCCCCAAGCCACCGCCCAATCGCTTCAAGCTCAGTTCCCCAAAAACTTCTTTGCGGCCCTTACTCCCTTACTTCTCACCCCTAATCCCCAAACGTCAATCCCCAAACCTCAGTCTTCAAAGGGCATCTTGATCGCTGGAATTGCCCAACCTCAATCACCCCGACGTTACTGTGAAGCGATCGCCCACCTCGCTAAGACCCTGGGCTTTCCCGTTCTGGCAGAAGGGCTATCTCCGGTGCGAAACTACGCCGACCTCAACCCCTACCTAATTTCCACCTACGACCTGATCTTGAGGAATTCGCAGTTTGCCGAAAAACTCACTCCAGAACTGGTGATTCGCATTGGAGAAATGCCCACCAGTAAAGAATTGCGTCAGTGGTTAGCAAAAACCCAACCCACCCAGTGGGTCGTGGATGAGAGCGATCGTAACCTCGATCCGACTCACGGCAGAACCACCCATCTACGCTGTTCCGTTGAACAATTTGCCGCAGGACTACACCAGGAATCCACTCCGCCCAACTCCTACCTTGACCATTGGCTTACAGCCGAAACTCAGGTCAGACAAACTCTGGATAAAACCTTAAGCCAGACGGAATCCTTATTTGAAGGAAAAGTTGCCTGGTTGCTGTCGCGCTGTTTACCTGAAGGCACTCCTTTATTCATCGCCAACAGTATGCCCGTGCGAGATGTGGAATGGTTTTGGCAACCCGGAAACCGCCACATTCAGCCCTGGTTTAACCGAGGTGCAAATGGCATTGACGGAACGCTTTCCACTGCTCTAGGAGTGGCTCATCGTCACCAGAGCAGCGTGTTACTCACTGGAGATCTGGCGCTGCTGCATGACACCAACGGCTTTTTGATCTCTCGTAAGTTTATTGGACATCTCACCATCGTGCTAATCAATAACGACGGTGGCGGCATTTTTGAGATGTTGGCGATCGCCCAATTTGACCCACCCTTTGAAGAATTCTTTGCGGTTCCCCAGTCCATCCACTTCAGCCAACTTTGTGCCACCTATGGTGTTGAACATGAACTAATTCAATCCTGGGAACAGTTGCAGCAGCGGTTAAGCTTTCTTCCCGAAACGGGTATCCGAGTTTTAGAAGTGCAAACCGATCGCAAAATCGACTCAGCTTGGAGAAAAGAACATCTGGGGCAGTTTGCAGCAGAACTGTAGATCATCTTGGAGATCATTCAACACTTCGGAGTAATCCTTGCTCTAACACCAGATCTACCCCTAATGTTTTGTATCCCGCATCGTCAAAAAGGATAACCATTTTGTCTCCCTCGTAGCGCATCACCATTCCCTCACCGAGTGACTGGTGTTTCACACGACTGTTAAGTGGAAAGGGTTGTTTTGCATCTTCAATGGTGATTCCGGCTTCGCAGCGATCGCACTTCCCACAAGGCGCATCAAACTCTTCCCCGAAGTAGTTGAGCATATATTTGCGCCGACAGTCTTGTACTTCGGCGTAACCACGCATCATTTCTAGCCGCGATCGCTCATACTGTTGATGACGCTCTTGCACCTCAATCGCTTCTGCCGCGACCTGATCTAAATTGAGAGGTTCGGTTGCAGTAACTTCCCCAGAAGGGAGAATGGCGATCGCATCCACGGCTTCTAAATGTCCCAAGGCCGTCTGCACCTTGGATTTAGAGAGATTAGTTTGAGTTTTTAGCGTCTTCAAATCAATGGGTTCCTTCTGCGCTTGAACCACAGTCGCAACTTGTTCTACTTGCTCCAGGTCAATTTGTCCACTGCTGGCAAAGAAGCGGCGCAGATTCAAATCATCCGGGTGATAAAACAAGATTGCTTTTGCAGACTCACCATCCCGCCCTGCCCGACCAATCTCCTGATAGTAAGCATCGACTGAATCGCTGATACTGTGGTGAAACACAAAACGCACGTTTGGCTTATCCACACCCATACCAAAAGCAGTCGTCGCAACAATGACTTCTGCCTCATCTCCCATAAAGGCAATTTGTGCTGCTTCCCGATCTTTTGCTTTCATGCCAGCGTGGTAAAAGATGGCATTAATGTTTTGCGCCTGAAGTAACTCCGCAACTTCTTCTGCCTGTTTGCGAGTTGCAGCGTAGACGATACCGGGCTTCTCAGCTTTCACGACTGCTTTAATGAGTGCCTGCTGTTTCTCACTTTTGTCTTCAAACCGCAATGCTCCTAGCCAAATATTGGGGCGGTCGAATCCTTGCACCACAATGTGCGGATCGCGCATCTCCAAACGCTCAACAATCTCTGCTCGCACGGGTGGTGCAGCCGTTGCAGTAAGTGCTAACACCAGTGGATGATCTAACGCTTCAACAAGAGTGCCTAACCGCAGATAGTCAGGGCGAAAGTCATGTCCCCACTCACTAATACAGTGAGCTTCATCGACCACAAATAGAGAAGGTTTAACTGCCTGTAGCTTCTCCAAAGTTTCTGGATTGTTGAACTGTTCTGGAGCCAAAAACATAAACTCCAAATCGCCTTTTTCCAGGTCTTCAAAGGCTTCAGTGCGATCGCTCGCTTTCATCGTAGAGTTTACCTGAATCGCACCGCCCACATCCTGTGCTTCTATTGCATCTACTTGATCTTGTTGCAACGCAATCAAAGGCGAAATCACCACCGTTGCACCCGGAGTCAACAGTGCTGCAATCTGATAAATTGCAGACTTCCCTGACCCCGTTGGCATCACCGCCAGCGTATCGTGACCGTTGAGCAAAGCCTGAATTGCCGTCTCTTGCCCACCCCGCAACGTCTCATAGCCAAACCACTCCTTGGCAACCCGCCGCACTCGCTGAACATTCTTTTTGCTTGCCATCGTTCCCTTTCCTGTACGGATTGCCTTTGAGAAATTGCTATAGACGAAAGTAACGAGTGTCGCTGTAGCAATCCGTCTGTCTAGAGATATGGCTTTAAGATGAGATTCTGAAGACACCAATAGAGAGTTCAGGATAGACGTGACGGAAGCTAAAAACAGGGAAACTGCCGATATTTTGATTCTTTCAAATGGGCCAGGCGAGTTAACAACCTGGGTGCGACCTGTGGTGAACGCGTTACGGCAACAGTTGGGTAAACGTGACGAGGTAAGAATCTCACTAGTCTTATCCCCCTGTCCTAATGCCAGCGGTCGAGAAGTGGCGATCGCCCAACGCTACCGTGAAATCGATCGCATTCAAGCCGCCGAACACTTTTTCCCGTTTTTGCTCTGGGGCAAAACTACCGAAAACTGGGACTGGCGCGATCGCGGTGTGGTCGTATTTCTGGGTGGCGATCAGTTCTTCCCGGTGGTGATTGGCAAACGCTTAGGCTACCGCACCGTCATTTATGGAGAATGGGATACCCGCTGGCACCGCTGGATCGATCGCTTTGGGGTAATGAAACCGGAGCTAATTGACCGGGCATCCCCTCAATATGCTGACAAATTTACCGTTGTAGGGGATTTGATGGCAGATACGGCAACCGTCAGGAATTTACCTTTGCCAGAGAGTATCTTATCCCAAGCCCCCAACCCCCCAAGTGCTTTAAAGGTTGATTCTTCAGACGCTTCGTCCATTAACAATCAACCTTTAAAACACTCCCCAGAGACAGAGCTAATTGGAATGTTACCTGGGTCAAAGGCAGCAAAGCTGGCTCAAGGTGTACCGCTAGCATTGGCGATCGCTCGTCACTTGCACGCTGCCCGTCCCCAAACCCGGTTTGTCATTCCGGTTGCGCCCACTCTGGAACTGCAAACCCTGGCTCGATTTGCTGACCCTCAGCAAAACCCGGTCATTCACCAGTTGGGTAACGTATCGGCTGAACTAATTACCAGCCAGGGTCAACCTTTCCTCAAGACTTCGGATGGACTACGGATCGAGCTATACACCGATTCGCCTGCTTATGATTTGTTGACCCAATGTCGCCTTTGCCTGACCACGGTAGGAGCCAACACAGCAGAACTGGGTTCATTGGCAGTGCCCATGATTGTGTTGTTACCCACCCAGCAACTCGATGCAATGCGAGCCTGGGATGGCTTACCCGGATTGCTGGCTAATCTGCCGGGAGTCGGTTCCGCTTTCGCCAAACTGATCAACTGGCTATTTTTGCGGAAATCTCGACTGTTGGCATGGCCCAACATTTGGGCAGGGGAAGCCATTGTGCCTGAACTGGTCGGACAACTTCAGCCCCAGCAAATTGCTGACCTTGCGCTTGATCTGCTCACCCATCCTAAGAAGTTAGAGCAAATGCGCGATCGCCTGCGTCAAAGTCGAGGCACATCGGGTGCAGCAAGCAAACTAGCAGCTTTAGTAATTGAGGAACTGAATCAAGATTGAGGAACTGAATCAAGGGAGATCATCAAACCTTCCGTAAGTCAGAAGACAGATTTGGAACAGGCAGGGTAAGTTACGATTCTAAACAAAACTATCAGGACAAGCCTGTGGTTCCTCTACGTGACGATAATCCAACACAAATCACTCCATACGTAACCTACGGGCTGATTCTGCTCAATATCCTGGTTTTTTTCTATGAAGCTAGCCTATCGCCACCTGCGCTAGAAGCATTTTTTCGAGGATGGGCAGTCGTCCCCGCAGAACTGACCGCAAGCTTTCAAGGACAAGCCACTTCTGCTACTGGTCCAGAGTGGCTCACACTGATTACATCCCAATTTCTGCATGGCGGTTTCCTCCACTTGGGGGGCAACATGCTTTACCTGTGGATCTTTGGCAACAACGTTGAAGAGAGGTTGGGACGAGTCAAATACCTTATCTTTTATCTGCTGTGCGGTATTCTAGCTTCTCTAGCACAGTGGTATTTTGCTCAAGGGTCTAACATTCCCTCTCTTGGAGCCAGTGGGGCGATCGCAGGTGTAATGGGAGCTTACATTCTTAGATTCCCTCAAGCTAAAGTGCTAACGCTGATTCCCCTCGGCTTTTTGCTGTACCCAATTCGCATTCCGGCCCTCTTTTTCCTGGGAATCTGGTTTGGGCAGCAGGCGCTTTATGGTTTAGTTAGCCTCAATGCCCCCACCAACATCGGCATGGAAAGCGGCGGCATTGCCTACTGGGCTCATGCCGGAGGATTTGTCGTGGGTGCAGTGCTAGGTCCATTGTTTGGCTTGTTTAGCGATGCAGGCAAAGCCCCAGCCCGTCGCTATCGTTAAAGTCCTTGCTTGAAAATCCATGCTTGCAGTGCAACGCGGATCAGTATTAAGATTGTAGACTGTGTCGAATTAAGCTAAGTCATGCCTAAACTCAAAACTCGCAAAGCTGCTGCAAAGCGTTTTCGGCGCAGCGGCAGCGGTAAGCTGATGCGTCGGAAAGCATTCAAGAATCACATGCTTGAGCACAAGAACGCAAAGCGCAGAAGCCGTCTTTCTAAAATCTCGCTGGTTGACGAGCGTGATGCTGAAAACGTTGAACTGATGCTCCCCTATCTCTAGGGGTTAGGAGCTAGGGGCTAAGGGCTAGAAATGCTCTGAATCCTTAAGCTCACTTCCCACAACCGCCCCCAAGTATTTCGCGTACATCGATATCGATAAGGATTTCTAACAATGACAAGGGTTAAGCGCGGGAATGTGGCTCGTAAACGCCGCAATAAAATTCTGAAACTCGCTAAAGGGTTTCGCGGCTCCCATTCCAAGCTATTTCGGACTGCTAACCAGCAAGTAATGAAGGCATTGCGAAATGCCTATCGCGATCGCCGCAAGCGTAAGCGTGATTTTCGTCGGCTGTGGATTACTCGCATCAACGCAGCCGCTCGACTGCACGGCATGAGCTATAGCCAACTCATCGGTAATCTGAAGAAAGCGGATGTCCAGATTAACCGCAAGATGCTGGCACAAATGGCAATTCTCGATCCAGCAGGTTTTGGCAAAGTCGTTGAGGTAGCTGCGGCTCAAACTCAACGCAAGTCTGCTTAAGAATAAGACACTGTAGGGGCTTGGCAATGCTAAGCCCCTATCAATTTCAGACCTATTTCATTCTCAAGCCAGGTAGATTTCTACTGTGCGAAACCCGATTCTTCATCTCAGTCTTGGTCTTGGCTTGAGCATTGGGCTGATTGCAGGGAATTTTTGGGCTTCTCAGATTGCTGAGGCAGCAGAACTAGAGGAAATTCAGGAACGAGGCTACCTGATCGTAGCGGTGAAAGACAATGTGCCGCCGCTAGGGTTTAGAAACGAGGCAGGCGAGCTGGCAGGGCTGGAAGTTGACCTGGCTCGTCAATTAGCACAAGAGCTTTTAGGCAGTTCGGATGCGGTGGTGCTACAACCCGTGGCAAATCAGGAGCGGCTGTCAGCGGTGCTGCAAGGTGAAGTTGACATGGCGATCGCCAGAGTCACCGTTACCGCTTCTCGTTCCCGCGTTATTGACTTCAGCCTTCCCTACTATTTGGATGGCACTGCTCTAATCACGCCAGATCCAGCTGTGCAGCAGTTTGCAGACCTGCGGGGGCAAACAATCGCCGTCCTCAACGGCTCCAGCACCATTTCTGTGGTGCGCTCGCGCCTTCCTTCGGTGCGCATAACAGGCGTTGAATCTTACGAAGCGGCTCAGCCTCTACTGGAATCGGGAGAAGCGATCGCTTTCGCCGCCGATGCGAGCGTTCTCAGCGGTTGGGTACAGGAAAATCCTGATTATCATTTGCTGCCGACGCTGCTATCAGCCGAAGCATTATCTGTCGTCATGCCCAGAGGCGTACAGTACGACGATTTGCGCCGCCGAGTAAATGAAGCGATCGCCCGCCTACACGAAGAAGGCTGGTTAGAGGAACGCGCTACTTACTGGGGACTGCCGTAGAAGAAACCGTATAAATGGGTTTTCTTTTTCACCCCTCATCCCTCATCCTTCTGCTGTACCCTGAGAAAGTAAAGACAAAAGATTTTTCAGTTGATGGAAGGTTATGGACGATAGCATTCTTCCAGTTGTCTATCTCAGCATCCTGGTGGTTTTGCTGTTTGGTGCAGGCATAGCGCTGTTTCGCCAGGTGCTTAAAACTCGGCGGGTTGAAACCACGCTCTCACGATTGCAAAACAAACTTAACAAAGAGAAGGGCACTGCCCAGGAATATTACGAGTTAGGCAGTATTTTTCTCGATAAAAAGCTGTATTCACAGGCGATCGCCCAGTTCCAGAAAGCCCTCAAAGCAAAAGATTTGGAACCGGGAGAGAATGCAGCCCTGGTACTTAATGCGCTGGGGTTTACCTACGCGGCTCAAGAGCAGTATGACCTGGCAATTCGGCAATACAAAGATGCGCTAGAGCAAGACCCAGGATACGTGACCGCCCTGAACAACATGGGCTTTGCTTATGAGAAAAAGCAGTTGATTGCCCAGGCAGTTGAAGCTTATGAGGCAGCCTTGGAGAGAGAGCCTAAAAATTCGATCGCCAAACGACGCGCTGAAGCGCTCAAAAAGCGGATTGCCTCACCTGCTTAAGTCTGGTCTGGTATAGTCGTTGGTCATTCGCTGCCCATCCCAGCTCGCGGCTAGCGCCTGACCAATGACCCCAATTAACCATGATTCATAATCAATCTGCACAACGCTCTAGTACCGTTGGGGCTGCACTGGTGATGCTTTCGGCCAGTGGGTTTGCAACGCTGCCAATCTTGGGAAAGTTTGCCTACGCAGATGGGCTTGATTTACCTAGCACTCTGTTTTGGCGATTTGCCGGAGCGGCGGTTGTGCTGTGGATGTGGATGCTATGGCGGGGCAATTGGCGATTGCCCGTGCAGCAGGCGATCGCCTCTACGCTTTTGGGGGCAATTGGGTTTGCGATTCAGTCAGGTTTGTTTTTTGCGGCCCTCAACTATGCGGGGGCAGGCATTACGTCGCTGCTGCTTTATACCTATCCTGCCTTTGTCACCCTACTGGGCTGGTGGCTAGAGGGCGATCGCCCCAGTTCTCCCCAGCTCGTTGCCCTGATGCTGGCGTTTGTGGGTTGCTTGCTGACCATTGATTTGAGTGGGGCAAGCGCTACACCTATGGGATTAGGATTGGCGATCGCATCTGGAGCCTGGTATGCCCTCTATCTGACTTTTAGCGCTCGCGTTATTCGTGCCGTTCCACCTGTCACCATGACTGCTTACCTGTCAACGGGAGCGGGCATTTCATTTATCAGTATTACCTTGTTAGGAAGTGGGCTGGATTTTCCCTACAGTGTGCCATCAGGACTGACGCTCACGGGAATCGTCGTCATTGCGACCGTCATTCCCATCGTTAGTATATTTGAAGGAATTCGGCGACTCGGAACCTCTCAGGCTGCAATCCTTTCCACCTTAGAACCCATCGTTACAGTTCTATTAGGCATTGCTTTTCTTAATGAAGCATTGTCAGTCAAGCAAATTCTTGGCGGCTTGCTGGTCATTGCCTCTGTCATTGTTCTACGGGCTTCTCCGCAAAAAAGTCCTGACAGTTAGATCAAATCCCGTACCAGCCCAACATAAACGCCCTGAATATCCACAACAGAAACATTCACATTGGTGGGTGGATACATCGGGTTAGCGGGTTTCAGCGTCACAGTATTTAACTTGCGAAAAAAGCACTTTAAAGTTGTTTTTCCTTCAACTCTGGCTGCAACGATTGTGCCATTCTTAATTGCTTTTTGGTCAGAAGGCGGCTTCATAATGACGACATCACCGTTGTCAATCAATGCACCAATCATGCTGTCTCCCCGCACTCTTAAAGCAAAACATTGAGAGACTTCGTAGACCGACATTCTTCTAAATTGCGGAAAACAGAAAAGGTTGATTCGTTCAACTTCCTGATCGGGAAAAACCTCGGTCAAACTGTGGGCTGAAATCGTTCCCCAAATTGGCACCATCCCCACTTTGGGAGAAAGCAGTTGATAGGCACGAGAATGGCTACCGCTCCAGTCTAACCATCCTTTTTCTCGCAGCTTTTTCAAGTGATAGCGCACCGCAGACACGGATTTCCAGCCGATCGCCTCCCGCAACTGTTGAGTCGAGGGAGAGTAGCTGTGCTGAAAAATATATTCTTCAAGCCAATCTAGAAGACGCTGCTGAACTTCGGTGAGAGATTCCATAGGAATATGCAAGACCAGGACATTTGTACTACTATACCTGCGATCTCAACTGATAATGCGCCTGAATCTGAAATTTTCGCTGCATTTTCTATAGCAGGGGTGATTCACTAAAGATGGGGCAATTGCATAATACTCAATGGCTTGTTGACCTGAATTTACTCAAAAAAGAGGCAGCTGTGATTCATCCTGGTGTGACTAGAATTTTGCTGACGGGGGCGATCGCGCTAACGGGAATAACGCAAGCCGCTTGGGCCATTCCACTCACCTCAAGCCCGCAACCAGAAGATTTGGCTCAGGTTGAAGCGAGCGAAGACAACATTACACCCGCTGCCACACCTTCAGAAGCAGCACCCAGCGACCTCAACGGAACTCAACTACTACTGACCGATCAAACAGAGCAATCTCCTGAGTTCTCGCAATTTTTGTCCCAGGTGCAGCAAGCAGTGCGCGATCGCAACGCCGACTTCATGCGCAGTATCATCACGCCTTACACCCTATTTGGAGACGATGGTGACTTGGTTCGATTTGAAAACTTTAACCTCGACAGCCCCACCGACCCTTTCTGGTTTTACATGGAGCGAGCCCTTTCAGACGGCTGTGTAATTGAAGCAAATAACTTACAGCCTGTTTGGGAAGCTGACCAAACCTGGCTCTGCCCCATTGCACTGTCTGCTTTTGATGCAGCACTCGCAGAACAGCTAGAGCTAGACCAACCCAGCATCACTCCTTACGAAGAACACGTCGTTGTAATTGGGCAAGACGTAAGCGTTCGCACCCAGCCCAATATCAACAGCCCTGTGATTCAAACCCTTTCAAATGAAATTGTGCGGTTGAATCGCCAAACCTTTCAGGCGGTTCCTTTCCAGTCACAAGCAGAAATCTTTAGCTTCAACAACCCCGTTGGCTGGATTCCGGTGATTTTGCCGGACGGGCAGAACGGCTACGTCTCCACTCAAAATGCTTATCAACCCACCGGTACACGAGTTACATTTGCTGAAGTGGAAGGCGTTCTGAAACTGCAAATGCTAACAATAGTTGATTAAAGTTAACTAAAATTTATTTATTGTTGTCCTATCGTGTAAATGCGCAGTTTAATAGCATAGGGTCATGGAGGAGGAGACACATCTTCCTTTTGCTTTTTAAAAATCAATCGCTATAGCTAGACGGAAATGACTGCATAGCAAATAAATTATGTAAAAGCAACACCAAGAAATTGCTATGGTTCATATTCCTGACTGCATGAGCGGCAGAGCGTTATTCTGGTTTTGGATTCAGTTTGTGACAGTAGATCAACAAGAGGCTGCAAGAAACAACTTTTTGCGGTTTGTGGTTTCTGTAGAGTTGATCGCCCAGTACCAACAGTGGATCGCCGCTGGCATAGATGCTGACGACTATGTTTTAGAGTCCACCAGAAGACAGCTAAACAAATACAATCAAACCTTGAGAACCCGCAGCCAAATCTTACGGGCTAAGAGCCGTCTTTACGTTGGTAAAAGTCAATTGCTCAGAGCGCGCAGCAAACAACTGGTTCGGAAGAATCAGTTGATGTAACTAAGTTGTCGCCGCAATTCTCATCTGCAGGTAGGCTCAGCAGCACCTAGAGAAGCATGAGATAGGTCAACGATTGAGTATGCGTGCAAAATCTGCGGTAAGATTAAAGGCTGCATAAAATCACCACGCCTGCCGCAAAGGAGATAACCCTATGGCTCGTATGTATTACGACGCTGACGCAAACTTAGACCTTTTATCTGGAAAAACTGTTGCCATCATTGGTTATGGCTCTCAAGGTCACGCTCACGCCCTCAACCTCAAAGACAGCGGCGTTAACGTCATCGTCGGTCTATATGCAGGGAGCCGTTCGGCAGCCAAGGCAGAGGCAGAGGGGCTAACTGTCAAACCAGTTGCAGATGCAGCCGCAGCCGCAGATTTCATTATGATCTTGCTGCCCGACGAAGTGCAAAAAACGGTTTATAAGCAAGAAATTGAGCCACATCTGACCGCTGGTAAAGTGCTGGCATTTGCTCATGGCTTTAACATTCACTTTGCTCAAGTGGTGCCTCCCGCTGATGTGGATGTAGTGATGGTCGCCCCCAAAGGCCCCGGACACTTAGTGCGGCGTACCTATGAGCAGGGAGAAGGTGTTCCCTGTCTGTTTGCTATCTATCAGGACGCAACGGGACAGGCTCGCGATCGCGCTATGGCTTACGCGAAAGGTGTCGGTGGCACCCGCGCCGGAATCCTGGAAACTACCTTTCGCGAAGAAACCGAAACTGACCTCTTTGGCGAACAGGTGGTGCTCTGCGGCGGCTTGAGTGCCCTGATCAAAGCCGGATTCGAAACCCTGGTTGAAGCTGGCTATCAGCCCGAGCTGGCGTATTTTGAATGCCTGCACGAGGTCAAACTAATCGTAGACCTGGTAGTTGAAGGCGGCTTAGCCAAAATGCGCGATAGCATCTCCAACACCGCTGAATACGGCGACTACACCCGTGGCCCACGCATCGTCACCGACGACACCCGCGCCGAAATGCGTCAAATTCTCAAAGAAATCCAAACTGGACAGTTTGCCCGCGAGTTTGTCCTGGAAAATCTCTCTGGCAAAGCTGGTTTTACCGCAATGCGTCGCCGCGAAGCTGAACACCCCATTGAAGAAGTGGGTAAGGATTTGCGTGCGATGTTTAGCTGGCTGAAGAAAGTGTAGAAAAACCAATTGAAAGGTTTGATTTTCGCGCACGAACAATCAAACCTTTCAATCAGAGCCTAATCCTCTAACACTGGACGTTTCTCACTCCACCGATTCACCGACTCGATCTGAGCTGCCAGAGCAATGATAGTAGCTTCGGCAGCGGGACGACCTACGATTTGTACGCCAACGGGTAAGCCTTCTGGAGTAAAAGTGGCAGGGATGGCGATCGCAGGCTGTCCAGTCGCGTTGAATGGCGGACAGGGCGCAATCCAGTGAATGATTCGCTGGAGCGTTTCTTCAGGAGTTAAGCTTGCAAATTCGCCGACGCGAATTGGGGGATGCAGGTAAACAGGCAATACCAGCACATCATAGTTTTCAAAAAAGGCGATGATGCGACGGGCGATCGTCTGCATTGCCCATACGGCCCTTAAGTAGTCACCGCTAGAGTCGTTGTGAGACAGCAGCCAGCGGTTAAATGAGCCAAGCGCCTCGGCGGGAATACCTGACGCAGCAACACCTGCCCGCCAAACCGCGCTAAATGGCTCAATCAAATCGCTGCAATCAGGACAGGCTTGCTCAACGGTATGACCTAATTCTTGAATGAGAGTAGCTGTTTCTAACACGGCTTGCTGTCCCACCGGATCAGCTTCCCCAATGGGATGAATTCCCGTACTGAAGGCAACTTTAAGCGGCTGAGCTAGTCCCTGCTGTGAGGTTTCGATGAATAGTGAACTGGGAGTCGGCAGCCAGTAAGGGTCACCCGTTTCATAGCCTGCCATCACGTCCAGCAAGGCGGCTGCGTCAGTGACAGTGCGGGCGAGCGGACCGTTAGTAGCAATACCACTTTGACAGTCGCCTACAGGCGCATAAGAAACTCGACCGCGTGACGGTTTGATGCCTACCAAGTTACAGCAGGAGGCAGGACCCCGAATTGAGCCACCCCCATCAGAGCCTTGAGCAATCGAGCAGAACCCGCTGGCGATCGCTGCTGCTGCTCCACCACTTGACCCTCCTGGCGTGTAGTCCAAATTCCAGGGGTTGCGCGTCGGCGGGAACCCTTCCGGCTCCGTATAGGGAAGCGACCCCACCTCAGAAGTCGCTGTTTTGCCTAAGATAATAAATCCGGCTTGCTTCATTCGACTGACAACCGCTGCGTCATGGGTGGCAATCTGATCCTTGAGCATCGGGTTACCGTAGCTACAGGGTACACCCGCTAGCGCATTCAGGTCTTTAATTGCTGTGGGCACACCAAAGAAAGGCGGGAATTTTTCCTCTGGGTCTGCCTCAGTCAGCGATTCAGTCTTAGCTTTTGCATCCTCTAGCGCCAAATCAGCGATCACCGTGAAATAGCTGCCAATCCGAGAATCTAGCCGTTCAATTCGCTCTAGATAAAGCTGCACCAGTTCTAGTGGCGAAACTTCCTTCTTACGAATCAATCGAGCCTGTTCAAGTGCAGGGGCAAATGCTAAATCAACTGGGTTCATAATCCTATCCACGAGTCCTGATGCTGACTTTATCAGCGAATGGTAAACTTCGGTCGCTAAAAGCTACCACATTGGAAATTGGCTAAAGAACTTCCTAGCACGTCAAAATTAGAACGTTGGGTTGCGCTGCGCTTCACCCAACCTACCAAATTACAGGCAGTAGACCTGTAGGTTGGGTTTCGCTCTGCTCTACCCAACGCTTTAGTACTTGCCGCACTCCTCCCTCAGCACGGCGATCGCCCCATTCCATCCAATTACTTTGAGCCTATGGTGCAGGTGGGACATCAGACTTTGGGTCTGGAAAGGCACACTCCACCGTGATTTTGATGTTGCAGCCAGCCGTACCAGAAGCAATGTAGGGTACACCACCCACACCTGTAACGTTTACACCAAACTCCAGAGTTACTTTCTTGACCTCAGCGATCGCCAACTCTTTAAACGCCTTTAGCGTATGTGATGTATATGTGCGAATCGTGCCCTCGATCGCCTGAAAGCTTCGTGCCATCTGCTCTGGCGGTTTAGAGAATGCTCCCTTTGCGCCCCCTCGTCTCACTTCTCCCTCAGTCTCTTGCGGAACGGTGATAGGCGTTTCTACTTCCTCAGTTGCCTCTACATAAATCACCGTGTTTTCGTCAACCTGAATTGCCTGAAGTCTGCTCATGTGAATTTTAGATAAACGCTAGCTGGATTATTCCCGGATTCAAGCTTAGGGTAGTGAGCAGAATCATCACACGGTATTTCACCCATCACTTCAACCCATGCGAAACAGCTGTGTCAGAACTGCGATCGTGACATCAGCTATTTCGTTTTGGCGATCGCCCTTCTGGTAAGCTACATTCGGCGTAACTATGGGAGTTGTAGCTTGCCAACGCAACAACAATCCAATACAGCAATCTTTCTTTGTCAGTTGCTATCCAATCTGTACCAGCCTATTCAAGTTTTCCGTTACGACCAGAAATTGAAGACAATTTACATTCAAGCTGGGGGAGCTGACGAGATCACGTTGATAATTAAAGAAGATGGCAATTGGGATTTTGTCCTATGACACAAAACCTGTATCAGATGACCAATGCAGAACTAAAGCAATTTATTTCAGCACATCGAAACAATGAAGAGGCATTCAGAGCAGCCTTGGAAGTACTGATGAGCCGCCGTGATCCCAATGCTCCATACCAACCTTATCCCTTTGACTTGAATGATCCTGAGGGTGAGGTACAGTCCATTTTTGAAGAGAAGCTTAGAAAGACCGAGCAGTAGCAGTTCAATAGAATATGTCTTCAACGGCGATCGCAAGATGCCAGCTATTGGGAAATCTGTTGTGATAGCAGGAGTTGATAGAGTTCGCTAAGCTGGCTGACGATTTTATTCCAACTAAATTGTTTGCGAACTTGTGCTAATCCACAGGCACCTAGCTGTATTGCCCAAACTTTATTGATTAAGAGGCGATCGATCGCCGTTGCAAAAGCTTCTGTATCTTGAGGCAGAACCCGTAAGCCCGTTTGCTCGGATAGTACTGTAGACTTCAAGCCACCTACATCCGAAGCAATGACAGGGGTGCCACAAGCCATTGCTTCGATCGCGACTAACCCAAACGGCTCGTAGTGGCTGGGAACCACACACACATCAGCCGCTGCATAGTAGAACGGCAACATGTTGTGCTTCACTTGGCCTGCAAATAGAGTTCTCTCATTCAGCCCAATTTCTTGAACAATTCGTTCAATTCGGTTGCGCTCTTGTCCGTCGGGTTGATCTGGGCAACTGCCTCCGACAATGATAAGTCTTAACCGACCTGCAGCAAATGTCTCAGTTTTGACACTAGCGCGAACTAATGTTTCGATTCCCTTGCGAGGATCAAATCGTCCTACGTACAGCACAATCTGCTCATCTAAGTTCAATCCTAATCTGGCTCTGGCTTCGGCTTTAGGGATAGTGTGGAAAATCTCAAGGTCAGTTCCATAAGGAATAATTTCTACTCTTCCCTTACTAGATACCAGGGTGTGAAGATACTCCTGTTCTTGGGGACTGGTTGCAATGACGCAGTCTGCTTGCTCAAGAATTTGTTTTTCAACCGCGAGTCGAGTGAGGGCGATCGCCGGTTGATGAGCCAGCGTTTGATACTTAACAGCTCCCAATGAGTGATAGGTGTGGACAAGTTGCACAGGATGACGAGCTTTTAACTGCAAGCCAATCCAGGCAGAAAGCCAGTAGTTTGTGTGGATGAGAGGATAGTGAACTCCTTCATGACGGCCAAATGCCTCAAATGCTTCTACAAATTGGGGCATATACTCAAAAATTTCATCTCTAGGAATAAACCGCTCCGGTCCCGCAACTAGACGAATGGTGCGGCAATGAGCAGAATGCTGAACAACAGTAGGATCGTCTGGTTTCACTTTGCGAGTGAACATATCCACCTGCCATCCCAGCTTCGCTAGAGTTTCTCCAACATAACGAACATAAACGTTTTGACCGCCTGCTTCTTCAAATCCAATTTCGGCTGCGGGGTCACCGTGGTCGGAGATTAGCGCAATTCGCTGCCTACTTGAGCGTGAATGACTTGGACGATTAGCGTCGCATCCTATATCAAAAGATTGGGGAATTGCCTGACAAACTCTGTTTGAGTAGTAAATCTCACTGTCCATTATTTTATTTACTCAAATGCTCCCAGCGCTTTTAATGAGGCTTTTTGCGGGTCGGTAATGCCCGTAGCTCCGGTGATTTTCGTGTCCTGATAGGGTTTTTCACTGCTCAGAAGAGTGAGAAGTGTTCCCGTTTTAACATCCCAAATAATGATGGATTCGTCATCACTGCCGCTAGCGATCGTTTCACCAGTGGGGCTAAAGGCGATCGCCTTCACCCAATTGGTATGACCTTCTAAAATCTTGAGACATTCGCCCGTTTGAGTGTCCCAAAGCCTAACTGTTTTGTCGCCACTACCACTGGCGAAAATGCGGCCATCTGGGCTGAATGCTACCGACCGGAGAGGACTGCTATGTCCTGCTAAAGCACTGTATTCACCGGAATCAATATTCCATAATCGGGCAGTACAATCCTCATTTCCACTCGCCAAAATACGACTGTCAGGGCTAAAAGTGACAGACCAGACCCAGTTATCATCTTCAAGCGTTTTAACACATTGCCAAGTGCGAACATCCCACAGTCTGACAGTTTTATCATCACTGCCACTGGCGAGGAGCAAACCATTTGGGCTAAAGGCAACTGAACGCAGACGACTCGTATGTGTATTCAATGGAGGGATACATTGCCAGGTGCGAACATCCCATACCCGAATGGTGCAGTCATCACTGCCACTGACAAGCAACATTCCATCTGGGCTAAAAGCAACTGTAGAAACCCAATTGGTATGAGCTTTCAGAATTTTGATACATTGCCAGGTGCGAACATCCCATATCCGAATAGTGCAATCATCACTGCCACTGGCAAGCAACATTCCATCTGGACTAAAGGCAACCGTTCCTACCCGGTTTGTGTGCCCGCCTAAGGCAGCAAAACTTTTGCCAGTGCGACAATCCCAAATTCTCACTTTGCGGTCATCACTGCCGCTGGCGAGAATAAATCCATGCGGACTAAAAGCAACAGTTCCGATGCGATTAGTGTAACCGTTGAGGATTTTGAGGCATTTGCGGGTGTTTGTTTCCCATAGCCGGATCGTTTGATCTTCACTGCCGCTGGCTAGCACATTGTTGGAATTGAAGGCGATCGCCCCAACCCTATTTGTGTGTCCTTTCAGCGTCGCGTCACAAGTGCCATCAGTAACATTCCATAGCTTGATCGTGTGGTCATCACTACTGCTAGCTAGTACCGTTCCATCGGGGCTAAAGGCAACTGACCACACCCAGTTGGTATGCCTTTCTGTTGCCTGCCCAAACACAGTGAGACATTTGCCAAGCCGCACATCCCACAGGCGAATACAGCAGTCTCCACCGCCACTGGCGAGCGTGATACCGTCTGGGCTAAAGGCAACGGATGAAATCCAGTTTTGATGCCCCTCCAAAGTGTGAATACATTGTCCGGTGCGGACGTCCCACACCCGCACGCTGTGATCTTCGCTGCCACTAGCAAGAAGGACACCATCAGCACTGAATGCAACTGACCACACCCAGCCTTTGTGCCCTTTTAAGGTGTTGAGACATTTGCCCGTATTGACATCCCACAGCCTGGCGTGACAGTCATCTCCTCCACTAGTGAGTAGGGTGCCGTCCGCACTAAAGGCAAGCGATCGCACCGGGCCACTGTTTTTCACTTTGTAGGTACGCAAGCAAATTCCTTGATTCACATCCCACAGTTTGATGACCTGATCACCGCCACTGCTGGCGAGACGTGTGCCATCCGGGCTAAAGGCTACAGTTCGCACCCAGCTATTGTGTTTTCCCTGCCACGCTAAATGATGTTTACCGTCCGCGATGTGCCACAACCGAACTTCTCCATCTACATCTCCTGTGGCTAACTGTTGCCCATCAGGACTAAACATGAGCGACAAAATACTGCTCAACGTTTCAGAAAAAACAGATTTTGCCAGATCAGCGCCCGCCAAATTGACATGATGTAAGCTAACAAATCGCAGATCGGCTTGCCAAACCGCAATATCAGAAAAATCATACTCACCACCAATCACCTGCTTAATTTGGCAGAGTAAGTTGATAATATTTCCGCCTGCATATCCTGGTGTGATCGGTCGTTGTTTGGGTAGAGCCGCAAGAATTCGCTTAAGCTGCTGTTCTACCCCTTCTGCACCACCAAAAATAGCAAGTAGTCGATTGATGATTGGTTGAAGAATTGAGCGAATTTGCAAGGCTTTAACATAGTCTTTGGACTCCGCTTTGAGCAGAGCATAGCGATTAAACAGATCGATTTTCTCAGTCTTAATTTCCTGGCAGACCTGTTCAATTAGTTGATCTGTCATGTATTCCATGACCACGGGCTGTAGTGTAAAGGATGATCGTTGCTCAACCTCAATCAGCGATCGCCGTCTCAAGGACTCGATGACTTCTGACAATTCTCCAATAGAAATAGGTAAAACCGTGTCTCTTCGCAGTTCCGCCACTGAAACGGGTTCCAAATTGATGGTGAACCAGTACATCACATCTTTCTCTAACTCAGAAAGGCGCTCAAACTGCTGATCTAACAGGCTACGAATATCTCCTAAAAAGATCGAATCCTCTTCCTGTCCTAAGAAATCTGAAATGTTGCCACCAAAGGTTTCTTGAATTGTGGTTGAAACAATTTTTAAGGCTAATGGGTTTCCTCGATACCGTTCGATCAGTCTCTTGCACTCATCTAGCTCATGTGTTGGAATGGACAAACCTCTCGATTGCAGTAGTGCTTGTGCATCTGTCGCGTGTAACCCTTGTAGTCGAAGCGATCGCACCGTTGATCCTGCTGCTTCTAATAGTGCAACTTCTTTGGGTTTCTCTCGGCTGGTCAGCACCAGGCAGCTTTGATGAGAACTAACTCCTACCCTCGTGAATAACTCACCATAATCCTCATACTCATCTTTATAAGAACCGACCAGCACACCCTGTTGCAGAATTGCCTCTACATTGTCCAGGATTAACAAATAACGATGGCTGTTTAGCCAATCGATGAGTTGTACTAGTCTTCCTTCTACATCTCCAGGCAGTTTAGTTGCGGGTAGATGAGCTAAATTTTGCAGGATATCAGATAAGACATCTTTGAGGAGGGGGGTGTTACGCAGCGATCGCCACAACACCCCTTCAAACTTGTCTTGCGATCGCTCTACTAACTTTGCGGTCAGCGTAGTTTTTCCAATCCCACCCATGCCCAACACAGTCACTAAAGCGCAGTGGTCTACGGTAATCCAGCTTTCTAGCGTCTGTAGCTCAGCTGTGCGCCCAAAGAAAATGGGAGCGCTAGGAATATCTTCTAAACCCGAAGGCAATGCAGTAGACAACGGCTGAAAAGAGCGTTGCTTCTCCAACAAAATTCTTCGCAGCGCCTCTAACTTTCCAGGTGTGCCGCCCGGTATCGCAAATTTGTTGTAGACCGAACCCAACCGTTTACGGACAGCAACCGCGCTAACCCCCAGCGTTTTTGCACTTGCCTCTGCCGTCTGTCCTGCCAGAGCATGACGTAATGCTAGTAGCTCAGCGCTTGATACTTTGTGGGCAACGGCAATGTTATTCAGGAAATCTTCAGGGAACTCGGTCATACAAGAACACCTCTGCACAGGTTCTCAGAGGGCCATTGATTTGAGCTACGACCGAGGAGAACCTAGCTGACTATTTGATAAATCCAATTCTACCGATTGACAAGTCAAATTACCAACACTATACTCATATTATCAACTTGATAAGTCATCTAGAATTAGTTGATAATTCGGTGTGAGGCTGCGTGGCTAAGACACAACCTGATGTAGAGGTATATCGATGTACCTACAGCCCGGTACTCCTGATTCCCTTGATGCACTGTTTGCATCATTAGAGAATGGCATTTATCTATGTCACCACTCTAAAAATGGGGAAGTTGAACTAAATGTTAAAAAGCTGAGTGCTAGCGAAATTGAGATCAGCGTTTATTCGTACTGCGGTTCAATGCGCTGTTCGCCCGACGTGTTGAGAGAGTATTTGGAAAGCTGGACAGATAATGCTAGCAGCGACATTGTTAATCACTGCGGTCATCTCAGACGAGAGGTGCTTAAGGCTTTACCTGAAGGTTACTTGTCTGCAAAGCTGGACTTCTCCAAATGTAAGAGAAGCAATATCTCTCCTGTGCTTTACCTAACGGCTTCTTACCTAACCGATCACAGACGTTGAAATGAAAACTACTCTGTATCAACAATACTAAGTGGCTGTTACAGCTACTAGTTTTGCAATCTATAACTGAATAACTTTTCAGCCAGGAGAGTTGAGTCACTAGCTACAAAGGCTGACAGTGAGATATTGCTGTCAGCCTTTTTGATTAGTACTTGAACTTTCCTTAAAGTCAACAATCACAAAGGATCACAACGTTTGAGAGGTGCATCAAATGGACTTATTTCTACCCGATCGCCCTGAAATCTTTTCAACTCCAACCCAGGGCAAAGTTGATCAAACCATTACTCAAAATCGCCCTGGAAGGGTCGAATGTTTTGGCACCTGTTGGGCTGCACAGCTTTATCCGACAGATTGCATTACAGCGATTTTTCCCGGACAACTTGTCAATGTAATTGGGCGTAAAGGAATCACGCTACTTGTAGTACCGAGTAACTATCGCATGAATGAACTTGAAGATTTGATTGAACCTATCTCGATTTGCGATCGCCAAGACATTTCGTGCTGAAGCATTTTCCAATCAACCAAAACGGAGATTAAGTCATGAAACGGATTAGCTTTAAAGCAACGCAAGGACTTTGCATGGGATGTTTAAGTTTGGCGATCGCCGCTTCCCCTTCTATCCAAGGAACGAAGGCTTTTGCTGTATCGGACTCGGTAAGTTCTAGTTACTCAGTGAATACGTTGTCTGTTAACAACAGACCAATAACAAACGAACCCCAACCCACTCTCTCCTCTAAGGTGACCGGTGGTTTCGTGTTAGGTATAGGAGCAGTACTTGGAATAATTCTGCTCCTTGTAGCATCAAGCCGAAGCAACAGCGGTCAGGCAGGCAACAGTACTCATCTTGCTCGTCCTTCGAGGAGAAAGAACCTTGATTCTGCTGACTTTTGGAGCACCATGCAAGCTACCAATGACGTGAGCAGCAGCAACAGTACGAGCAGTGATTGTAGTAACAGCACTAGCAACAGCAGCTCGGGCGGTGACAGCGGCAGCATCAGTTGGAGTGGCGGTGACTGCAGTGGTGGCAGTAGCTGGGGCGGTGACAGCGGTGGCGGCAGTTGGGGTGGTGGTGATTGCGGTGGCGGCGGTGGTGATAGTGGTAGCGGTAGTTAGGGCAGTGGTTACTAGTATTTCCAAGCGGAATCTGGGAACAAGAAGATAAAAAATGGCACATCTAGTTAGATGTGCCATTCTTGGATTTTTGGGTCAGAAGGGAGATCGCCTCTTATTCACCTTCGCCCAAAATCACCTGGTCAATCACTTCGATTTGACCTGCATCAGTGACAGTCCAGACATCGTAGTTGCCGACCACGTCACCGTTTTCATCAATGTCAACGTTGCCGCTAGCGCCCTGGTAGTTGATGTCTTCACCGTTTCGCAGTGCTTCTAACCCAGCGCAAACGTCAGTGACTTCGGTGCCGCCTTCTGCCACATTACGGAGTTCAGCGGCGATCGCGCTTCCCTCGTTCGAGCCAGCCGCCTCAGCCGCCAACATTAGCAAAGCCGCAGCATCCCAAGTGTGAGGCACAAATGCTCCGGGTGGTTCGCCCTTAGCGTCTTCCCACTTAGTGGTAAAGTCTGCTAGAGCAGGGCCGCCTGCACCAGGTACAGTCCCGATCGCTCCTGCCAGAATATAGCTACCGTCAGCAGTTTTACCCACCGCTTCAGGAAATTCTGGAGTTTGCACCCCGTCAGTTAACAGAATCTGCACCCCTTCAGTCAAGCCCTGTTCGTAAGCCGATTTGAGCAAGAGGCTACCCGTCTCAGCGTAGAGAACTGCAACAACTGCGTCTGGTTCACCACCAAAAGCCGCCGCTGCTTCAGATTCAAAGGTGGTAGCTTTGGGGTCATAACGGGTGGGGTTGTCTTTGTTAACAACTGTGCCGCCACGCTCTTCAAATTCTCTGACAAAGGCTTGCTCAAATCCGACTCCATAGTCGTTGTTGATCACAACAGTAGAGACGTTTTGCCAGCCTTCATCGATCGCCAGTTGAGCTAGCGCTTCTGCCTGATAGGTATCCGGTGGAGCAGTCCGGGCCCAGAAACCATTAAAGTCGCCTGCTGCTGCTTTCTCGGTAAAGACGGGGCTGGTGCTCCCTGGAGACACCATTGGCACCTCAGTCCGAGCCGCGATATCGACTGCTGCGGTAGACACACTGCTAGCAAAAGCTCCTACAACTGCGCCGACCTGGTCTGCTTCAACCAGTTTGGTCATTGCTTCTGCACCAGCAGTTGGGTCAGTCTGGTCATCTTCAACCACCAGGGTGACATCTGCATCATTGACACCACCGCATGCGTTAACCTCTTCCACAATCAGGGGAAGAGCATCTAGCATAGGCTGACCGATAGAGGACAGGTCGCCCGTTGCAGGGAGGAGTGCGCCGAGCTTCAGACCGTCTCCGCTAGCAGCAGCGGTTTCTTCTGTTGCAGGAGCTTCGCCCTCAGCAGCAGGTTCAGTTGGGGCTTCTTGACAAGCCGCAGCCAGGAAACCAACGGTTAAAGTGGCGATCGCTAAATTAATTGCACGAGGCTTAAGAGTGCCTTTGAAATCAAACTTTTTCATCTGAAAATTTTACTCCTCGACTTGTCAAAGGAATGACAGATGGATGACCTGATCAAATCTCAGGTTCCTCCAAATTTCTGTATCTAAGTGAGCCTAATCATAAAACAATATTGCGGAAAAAGTAATCAAATGAAGGGTGACAGGCGAAGAAGCCTATGCTAAGCCTTCAGCTATTTGTCGCTACAGTACTGCCCCTTATAGGGTTGCTGATCCACCAGGACGGATATCAGACAGATACAAAGAGGCGAAGAGGGGCACAGACCAATTCCTTCATAGCTCCTCTTCGCTTATAGCTCCGACTACACGGATCGCTTCCTACAGACTCACTCGTTTTAGGTTGCTGCGTGGGTCAAAGGTGCGGCTGCTGCGAATTTTTTCGTAGTATTCTCGCTCGGTGGCGCTTAGCTCTTGTGGGGCGACGATCACAATTCGTACCAATTGGTCACCGCGATCGCCTTTTGGCTTCGACCAGCCTTTGCCGCGCAGTCGCAGCGTTTGTCCAGAGCGGATTCCTGCCGGAATGTTCATCGTCACATTGCCGTCAGGGGTGGGAACCTCAATCGATCCTCCTAGAACAGCCTCGTCTGGGGCGATCGGCACCTCACACACCAGGTTATCTCCCTCAAACTTGAAGAAAGGATGGGACTGAATTTCCACATTCAGGTACAGGTCGCCTCTCTGTTGCGTGTAGGGGCTAGCCTGTCCCTTGCCTTTTACCCGAATTCGGCTCTTGGGCTTGGCTCCCGGTGGAATTCTTACGTCAATGACTTCACCGCCCAGGTTGAGCCGCTTCTGAACGCCTCTAAAAGCTTCTGATAGCGTAAGTGACAGCGTTGATTCTAAATCTGTGCCTGCGGACATTGAGTCGTCGAACCCAGACGCGTCCTGAAAGCCACCAAAGCCACCGAACGGGGAACTGCCGCCCGGACGGTAGGAGTAGGTGCGTCGTCCCCCTCCTGCTGGCGCACCGCCAAAGCGACCTAGCAATTCGTTGATGAAATCGTCAAAGCTACCGTACTGGCTGAAGTCAAATCCGCCAAAGTCGGTTCCAGCGCCGGACGGCCAGCCACCACGGCCAGCCTGTTTCCAATACTGTCCAAACTGGTCGTATTTTTGCCGCTTGTCAGAGTCAGACAAGACTTCATACGCTTCACTGACTTCTTTAAAGCGGGCTTCTGCAGATTTGTCGCCAGGGTTCATATCAGGGTGATACTGCCGCGCCAACTTCCGATAGGCCTTTTTGATTTCGTCAGCGCTGGCAGTTTTGTTTACTCCCAAAATGGCGTAATAGTCTTTGAAGTCGGTCGCAGCCATCAACCCGTTTCCTCCATAGGCTCTGATTCTAAGCTACCAGGCAGTCAAGTTTGATGCGGTTCGGTTCCTGCCTGATGTGCGATCGCAATTTCCACACCCTCGACCACCATAACCTCTGAATCAAGCTGATCAGCCGTCTTGAGCAACTTATAACTCGCTTTGTGGAAGGCAGAATAGCGGAGCAAGTCGTGCATTCCCTCCTGCACACTGGGTATTGCACCCATTAAACAGCGATGCATTCGCAAGATTACGTCTTCGGGCACATGGCGATCGCGGTTGCGGCTGCGCTCCAGACACGTTTCTAGATCGGTATCCAACCACAGTCCTGTAATTCGGGTAAAACCTGCAACTTTGGCTGCAACAATTACCTGCCGCCGATTTCGCCGCACTGCATTAGTTGCGTCAAAAATTGCCGATCGCGCCTTTCCCTGATTGATTTGATCAACGGCTTGCTGAAACTGTCGCTGCACCTCTGCCCAAATTTTAAGCCAGGAACCCTGAATCGCCTCATCACCAAAGAGCTGTTCTCGAATTGTGTCGGTTGAAATCAGCAAAGCTCCCGACCCAGCAAGCTGCCGCGCCAGGGTAGATTTTCCACTTCCTGGTAATCCAATCAGGAGTATGAGTTGGGACATACAGATAAGGCTACCGTGTATACGCAAGCCTTATCTAAGCCCAAGATGCTGCATTTCGCCCCAATCCCCGAAATCCAGGACTTCTAACCCCTAGCTGACTGACAAATCTTCTAATGTAGTAGCGCGTCAAGCTTAGAACGTTGGGTTACACTGCGCTTCACCCAACCTACCCAACTTACGAATAGTAGAACCGTAGGTTGGGTGGAGCAGAGCATAACCCAACACTTACCTAGATTTCGTTGGGTTAACACACTCGCTTCACCCAACCATGGCATAACCCATAGTTTTGGGAGTTTTGTCAGACAACCAGTTTCCAAGCCTACAAACAGGAGGGTGTTAAATCACTGTCCCATCAGGAATAATGGCATTCTTGTGAATCACAACAATGCCGTTGATGATATGAAACCCATCCTTCTCACGGTCTGCTTCTTCAACGTGATCTTTGTTGATAATTTGCACATCACAACCAATATGAGCATTTTTGTCAACGATGGCGCGACGGATGGTGGTGTTCGCGCCGATTCCTAGAGGAACGTCGGTGCTAGAACAGTCACTCTGCCGCTCTGCGAAAGGTTGGTAATAGTCCGAACCCATAATCAACGTGTCTTGAATCACGCCGCCTGCTTCTACGCGGGTACGAATTCCCAGCACTGAATGATGGATCTGGCAGCTCTTGAGAATGCAGCCATCGCCAATCATCGACTCCGTTACCTGGCAATCCAACAGCTTGGTTGGAGGCAGGTAGCGGGCGCGAGTATAGATCGGAGCACCTTCGTCGTAGAAGCTAAAAGGTGGTTGTGGCTGTTGAGTCAGCGCCAAATTTGCGTCATAGAACGACTCGATCGTTCCGATGTCTTCCCAGTAGCCCTCAAACAAATAAGCCTGAATGTTGTGGTCTTTAGCGGCGGATGGAATGATCTCTTTGCCGAAGTCGGTTTGCTCAAGCGATCGCTTCAAAAGCTTGATCAAAACATCTTTCTTAAACACATAAATGCCCATGGAGGCAATGTAGGGGCTTTCTTTAGCCTGCTCTGGCGTCAGTCCTAGCGTTGTGGTGTCAACCTGCATCCGCAGCAGGTCTTCGCCCTTAGGTTTCTCAGAAAAGCTGACGATCCGCCCAGAGCCATCAATCTTCATCAAACCAAAGCTAGAAGCCCGCTTTTCATCAATTGGCACCACCGAGAGGGTAATGTCCGCATTGGTTTCCCGGTGCCGCTGGACAAACTGGCGATAGTCCATTCGATAGAGATGGTCGCCCGACAAGATTAAATATTCGTCAATATCCCACTCTTCTAGCAGCCAGAGATACTTTCGCACCGCGTCTGCCGTTCCCTGAAACCAACTGGGGCTATCGGGGGTTTGCTGTGCTGCCAACACCTCTACGAAACCGTCTGAAAAGCCTGGAAAGGTGTAGGCACGAGTAATATGGCGATTGAGAGAAGCGGAATTAAACTGAGTTAGAACGTAAATTTTGAGAATTTCTGAATTGATGCAGTTGCTGACGGGGATATCGATCAGGCGATACTTTCCTGCTAAAGGTACGGCAGGTTTTGCCCGCTGTTTTGTCAACGGATACAAGCGGGTACCCGCGCCGCCACCCAGAATAATTGACAATACGTTTTTCACAATGACCTCTTAACTGCCTCTTAACTGCCATTCCATTCCCAAGTCCAGTGTCCAATTGTGAGTGGCAGTTTGCAAGGGGATCAAGGAAGAAAAAGGCTCATTCTTTAGATAGAGGCGGTTTTTTTGACAAAATTTTCCAGAGGATAGATCATTTGCTCTCGCAAGATCACTAAAGATTGTTGATTCTTCGCCTCCGGTAGCTAAGCTTTAGTCGCAAGGCTTCGTATCCCATAAGCGAACATGGATTGAATCAAGGTAAAAATTTTAGGTTGGGGGCTTGCCCCTGCTAATGTCAAACCCGTCTGTAAAGCAGCGGTATCGGTAGGGCGAAGCATTCGGTTACAATCCTTTGCCCCTGAAGCACAATTCTTTTGCCGAATGCTTCGCCCGTACATCAGATAGGGCTTCTTCACAAAATGGCTTCCGGGCTCAATCCACATTTCTGAGTCCGATCGCCTCATGAAGATGGGTTAAGCCATGTTCCTCTAGTTTTTGTACCAGCCCTTCCAAAATGCGGCGCACCATGGCTGGACCTTCATAAATCCAGCCTGTATAGACCTGCACCAGACTGGCTCCAGCAGTAATTTTTTCCCAGGCATCTTCTGCGGTAAAGACACCACCAACGCCAATAATGGGAAGCTTTCCCTGAGTTTGCCGGTAAACAAAGCGAATCACTTCGGTCGAGCGCTGACGTAGGGGAGCACCGCTAATGCCGCCTGCTTCTTCAGTGACGGGCTTACCGGTTTTGCTAATAATTTGGGTTTTAAGTCCATCGCGGCGAATGGTCGTGTTGGTGGCGATGATGCCCGCCAGCTGATGTGCTTGCGCCAAGTTCAGGATGTCGGCGATCGCTTCCCATTCCAAATCGGGCGCAATTTTGATTAGAATTGGCTTGCGCTGGTCATTTTCTTGCTGTAGCACCTGCAAGATTGGTTCGAGTTGTTCTGTTGCTTGAAGCGATCGCAACCCTGGCGTATTAGGAGAAGACACATTCACGACAAAATAGTCTCCCCAGTCTTTCAGCAAACGAAAACTGCCCAGATAATCTGCGGCAGCCGACTCTAGCGGTGTTAATTTAGACTTACCTAAGTTAATGCCCAAAGGAATGTTGGGGCGATCGGCAACCAGCAAGGAACTAGAACCCTCATTTCCTTGCCCTTTTACCCTAGTGGCGATCGCCTGTTTATCGCCCATTGCCTCCAGCCTTACCGCCATTGCAGCTGCGCCCTGGTTATTAAATCCCATCCGATTGAGAGCCGCCTCATCTAGAGGCAGGCGAAACAACCGGGGGCGCGGGTTGCCAGGCTGCGGCTGCAGCGTTACCGTTCCCAACTCAGCAAAACCAAAACCAAAACCAGACCAAATGCCAGCTGCCAGACCATCTTTATCAAAGCCAGCCGCTAACCCGACCGGGTTTGTGACCTCCAGATCCCATAGCTTTTGCTTTAGGCAAGGATGTTCAAAGCAGTAGGCATTCTGAATTTGCTGATAGAGCCAGTGCGGAGGGTCATGATCGCGATTTTGGCTCAGCCAGCTAAATACTTTAATTGTTTGCTGATGCAGCCATTCTGGATCTGCCTTTAAGCCGGAGAATAGAAGAGGACGGATGCCCGTTTGATAAATGTCCAAATTGCCAATTTTGTCGCTAATTCGACTAAAGAATTCAGCTAAAGTTCAGGAGATGTCGAAATGTCTATCTGCCCAAACCAGATGCTCTAACTTCAGAATACCAGTCTATATCAGTCAACTTGACTACATTAGATTGTTCAAACTAGATCGTTCACAGCATTTTGCCCAGCATCAAATTTAGGATAAAAACCATCAATCAAAAATCTGAGCGTAAGGAACTGCGGGAACGATGCAGAAGCCTTGCTACGTCAGAAAGTTCAAAAAAAGTTCAAAAATTGGGGTGCTTTGATTCAAGCAGATCGGGTAAAGGAAAAAGGGCAACCGGGAAAGCAAAACCATACCTTCGACGGGACGCAGCCGAACCAGATGGCTGTAGCAGTTCTACATCATCTGTACTGCGTGTTGGCTTGGCTGCTTTTGGGTAAGATTTTTCCAATCACTTTTCTTTCACTATTCTCAATTTTCTCGATTCAAAGTTAACTTGCATTAGGGGCAGCCCGGACAGAACCGGAGTTAGGTGACATGGGCCAACAAAAAGAGCCATCTGCTTATGAGAGACAACTTGTCGCCTTGGGACGAGCGCTGCAAGTCTTGCGTGAGGAGGAAGATGCAGACGTTCTGATTGAAACGACTCTGACTTATCTCCAGGCTGAATTTGATTATGCGCTGATTTGGATCGGGCTATACGATCGCCTGGATCATCGTCTGCTGGGCAAAGGAGGCAAGACTCCCCTGGGCGATGTCGCTCTACTCAAACAGCGACTTGCCCTACAGCCCGGTGACTTGCTGGAGCAGGTTGTGATTCAGCAGCGGCTTCTGGGTGTGCCTGATTTAAGAGAAGAAGCACGGGCCGGAGAATGGCGCAAGGCAGCTCAAAAATTTAACATTCAAGGCACGATTATTTTTCCGATTCGCTACAAGGACCGATGCTTTGGGGTAGCGCTGTTAGGGTCACACCTGTGGGGCGTTTCTCCCCACTCTGAGGAAAAGGCAAGACTGTCGATGATGCTGGGCGGGCTGGGCGCAGCACTTTACCAAATTGATGCAGACTGGCAGCGACAACAGACGAAGCGGCCAGGGACTCCTCTCCTCACCCTGCTGTCACGGATGCGATCGCTCCCTGCCCTCGATCAGCGGCTAGAGGCAATCGTCACCGAGACGCATCAGTTTATTGGCTGCGATCGCACTAACATTTACTGGTTTGAGCCCAACCAGCGCTTCTTTTGGCGCAGAATGGGCAGACAAAAAAGCACCCTGGGTACGCCAGACGTAAACCCGCCTGCTGCTGAGATTACGGTGCAGGAAGCACCCAACTTTTACCAGGCACTTGCTGCCGACCAGATTGTTTCCATTGGCGAAGCTCACAGTTCCCTCAAAGCGGACACAACCGGGCGACTGATGCAGCAAATTCGGGCGCGATCGCTCCTGGCTGCACCGATTTTATTTCAAGACGAACTGCTTGGTTTCCTGGCATTAGAGGGCAACGACGCTCGAATTTGGCTAGAGGAAGAAAAAAACTACGTGCGCGGAGCCGCCCAACTGGTTGCCCTGACCTCGCCGCTGGAAAATATGGAAGACACCATCCAGCAGGTCAAAACAGACCAAACCCTGACTGCTGAAGTTGCCTATGCCATCTACAGCGATGAAGACTGGGTTTCGACCCTGAGAAAGTGCGCTAATCGCCTTTGTGAGCGGCTTCAGGCAGAACGATTCATCGTCCTGCTTTACGACGCAGACCAGGAAATTTTTGAAATTTGTTTTCAAAGTCAGCCCCAAAATCGCCGTCCTTTCTCTGCCCCTCTGGAAGCCCTGAATGAAGTAGACTGGCAGATGCTCCAGCGCAGCACCGAAGCCGTCGGGGTAGAAAATCTTGATGATGACCTGAAGCTGATGGCGTGGCGGGAGGTCTTGCTTGAACAGGGGGTACAGTCCCTTCTGGTATGCAGTACGGCGATCGGTCGGCCGCTAGAAGGACTGTTGGTAATCGGCCATGAGTCAGCCCGCACCTGGAATCGAGCAGAACGAGAAATCATTCGAGTGGTGAGCCAGCAGATTGGCTTGATCCTGCGGCAGTGGCAGCTTCAGCGCCAGATCGAGCAACAGCAGAAAGTTCACCAGACGATCCAGTGGGGCTTGACCACGATGCAGCAAACCCAGCAGCTAGAGCAGCTGGAGCGATCGGCTGTACAGCATATTTCTCAGGTCTTACAGGTACCATTGGTAACGCTGGTGACGTGGTCGCCAGGGCGAAAGTCTGCCAAAGTTGCAGCCATGTTTTCAAACAGTCAGCCGTTTTCGGTAGCAACCGGCATGGAGATTCCGGTTTACACCGATACGTTGATCCAGTGGGCGCTGCAAACGGATGGGCTATTGCCACTGAGCATCAATGATATCGCCCCAGAAACTCGACAGTGGCTAAACGGGGAAGGCATTGGACAAATCTTGGTAATCGCCATGCGGACTGCTCCAGAGCATGAGCCTGCCGGAATTGTACTAGTTGCCGATCGCCTGGAACGCTACTGGCCCGAGCGACAGCTTAATGCACTGGGAACGTTGGTCAGTCAACTAGCATGGTCACGCCGTTACCTGATTTTGACCGATACCTTAACCGCCCAGCGCCAGGACTTGGAGCGATTGAACTGGTATAAGCATCGGCGGCTTGAAGAAGTGTCTCGATCACTCAGCGTTGGGCTGAGACGGCTAAACGAACTGAGCCACCAAAAAGATGCGCTTGCCAGTATGCGCTATCACCAAATTTTGCGGCAGTTGAGCAACACGCTCTCAACCATGTCCCCACTGCTGAAGAACGAGCAGTGGCAGTTGCATAGTGAGCAGGAGACGATTCCTTTAGCCAGTCTGCTGAAGCGATCGCTAGAGCGGGTCGAGACTTTGATGAAGCAACGCCAAATTTGGTCTCAGGTGCACAACGAGGGAACCGTCACTATCGGCGGTGATATCTGCAAAATTGAGTTTGTGCTGTGTGAGTTGCTTACTGTTGCCTGTCGGCGATCGCCCATCAGTGGTCGAATTGACATCTGGTGCCGCACCCTTGACCCACACTGGCTAGAGCTATCCATCACCGACAATGGCGTGATTGAGCCGCGTTTGTTAGAGGAACTGCACACAGGGCGATCGCAAGACCTACTAGCCCCCTCCACCCTCGACCAACCCCCCGGCTTGCACCTATTCATCTGCCAATCCCTCATGCAGCAAATTGGCGGCGAATTTAACCTCTACAAGCTGGAGGACAGCCGCATCCTCAGCCGTCTAATCATTCCAATTTCCGCCGACAGCAGCAGTGCCAACACGGTCATCGTCCCAAAGACTAGCATCCAGGATGAGTGGTGAAGAGAGGGGTTGGGGTTGGGGGGCTAGGGACGAGCAGAGCGCTGAGAGAGTAAGGAATCATGGAACTGGCAGCAGTCCCTCATCCTTCGTCCTTTTTCCCTACGTCTCCGCTCTAATCTTCACTGCTTCTAAGACAGTCCCTACCTCCGCTTCATCAAGAATTCACTCTGCTGAGGCATTATTGTGATTATGCTGAGATCACGCAGCGAAAGCGGCTAAATTCTACGTGGTTTCCTTGAAACCGGTATAGATTCTTGTATTTCTACTGAACCAAGCAACAAAAGCGACTGCCAGCATGATTAGCCCCTTTGATGAGTTGAACCCCTTGCGCCGCGAGACTTTCAAGTCATCAAGCTAATCGCACAGCGATGGCATCAGCTGATCCAGGTTGTCAGACAGACTTAGACGGAATCCTTCCGACTTACAGGCTCTCCTGGAAGTCTTCGCTTGGAAAAAACTTAAGCAAATTTAGGTTTTCTCAATAGTCTGACTAAGTTTTGCCTGGCAAGCTGCAACTTTCCTTGGTTTAAGTTGTCAAATTCCACATAAAGCAATCGTCAACTCAGGGTGCACAGTTGGAATGCCATTTGAATAAGGTTGAGGTCTTTTGGTTGACAACAGCCATTCTTTTTCTCTAGAGCAACTTCATCACGAAGCAAGAGGTTTGAAGTGTAAAGACTCCGGTTAGCAGTCTTCCGCTTCATCATTCCTTAAAACTTCTTGAGCTAGATGTTGTCATAGATCTGCTGTTGATTTTTGTGAAGGCTTACAGCACAGCCATGCCTTAAATCACAGCAGGCTTAGAAAGAGAGCCCTTAACCTGGTGGCAGACGATCACTTCCACAACGATTTGAATCAACCGGGGAGACGGTTAAACGATGGGAACGGGAAGCGACCTGGGGCACGATTTGGTTAAAAAGGCTTGGGAATTGCTCGAAGACTCGATTATCTATTATGGCGATCGCCCAGTTGGTACGGTGGCTGCACGCGATCGCGAAGTCGAAGCCTTAAACTACGACCAATGTTTTGTGCGAGATTTTGTCTCGTCCGCTCTCCTCTTTTTGATCAGCGGCAGAGCAGAAATTGTGCGTAACTTTCTGATTGAAACTCTGGCCTTGCAAAGTCATGACAAGCAGATGGACTGCTTTAATGCAGGACAAGGACTCATGCCTGCCAGCTTTAAAGTCGAATCTTGGAACGGGCATCAGCACATTGCCGCTGACTTTGGCGAACATGCGATCGGCAGAGTCACTCCCGTTGATTCTTGTTTGTGGTGGATGATTTTGCTTAGAGCATACGTCAAAGCCACTGGGGACATTGACCTGGCCCACCAGCCCGAATTTCAGCGCGGCATCGTACTCATTCTCAAACTTTGCCTTGCCGATCGCTTTGATATGTATCCCACGCTTCTGGTTGCAGATGGGGCGTTTATGATCGATCGCCGCATGGGAGTCTACGGCCATCCGCTGGAAATTCAAGCGCTCTTCTACGCTGCCCTGCGTGCTGCACGAGAACTGCTACTTCCGGGTCGGCGCGGCGACATTTACATTCAGGTGATTAACCAGCGCCTCAGCGTTCTCAACTACCACATTCGTGAGTATTACTGGCTTGACCTGAAGCGGCTCAACAATATCTATCGCTACAAAGGCGAAGAATTCGGCATCGCCGCTGTCAACAAATTCAACATTTACCCCGACTCCATTCCCTACTGGCTCACCGAATGGATGCCTGAGCGAGGCGGCTATTTGGCAGGCAACCTTGGCCCTGCCCAAATGGATTTCCGCTTTTTCTCCCTGGGCAACCTGATGGCGATCATCTGCTCTCTCGCCAGCGTCGAAGAATGCCAATCTATCATTGATTTGATCGAGCAGCGCTGGCACGACTTGATTGGCTACATGCCCATGAAAATCTGCTTTCCTGCTGTCGAAGGCTTGGAATGGAAAATTCTTACGGGCTGCGATCCCAAGAACGTACCCTGGTCATATCACAACGGCGGCAACTGGCCCGTACTACTTTGGACGCTGGTAGCCGCTGCCCAAAAAACTGGACGGACAGAACTTGGCTGGAAGGCGATCGAGATTGCCGAAAGACGACTAGCCGAAGACGAATGGCCAGAATACTATGACGGTCGCAATGGTCGCTTAGTCGGAAAGGCTTCTCGAAAGTATCAAACCTGGACAGTTGCCGGATACCTTTTAGCCAAAGAGCTAATGGCAAACCCTGATCACATGAAGCTGATCAGTTTCGATGAAGATCCTGAAATGCAAGAGCTACTTGGCATTCTTTCAGAATATCGGTGTGGATAGGGACCTGGGTGACTGACAATCTCCTGATGTAGTAGCGCGGCAAGCCTAAAGGGTTGGGTTCCGCTCTGCTCCACCCAACTTACGGTTCTACTGCTTGTAGTTAGGTAGGTTGGGTGAAGCGCAGCGGAACCCAACGTTCTAAGCTTGACGCACTACTACGACATACCCATAGTTCTGGGAGTTCGTCAGTCACCAGGGATAGCGAAAACTCCTGTTAAGGGCGTAGCGGGGCAAGGACTCTGGGACTACTCCAGGGCTATCTGCCGAATGCTACGCCTCTCACAGATTTTGCTCGCTACCAAATTCATTACAAAACTCGTTCCCAGGGTTTACCTTGGGAACAAGTTTTGTCGCCCCGCAAACGCTAAATGATTACAATACAAAGCAAACCTACGGTGCAGGTGTTGCGATGACTTCTGCTTTCACAGATCCTGTCAAATTTGAGCCGCTGCCCGACCACACCCAGCTTCCAGAGTCGGACGGTACGTTTGTGAAAAACTTTCAGGAGCATCCCCAGAGCATTTTGCTGACGGAATCGATTTGGTCCACTCTGGAACGCCTGCACCCTGATGCCCAATTCTGCATTGGTCAAGACTCTGGCATTTACTGGCGGATCACTGAGCCACCCGAACGCGGTGCAGAAGCACCCGACTGGTTCTATGTACCCAACGCGCCACCAACCCTAAATGGAGAAGTTCGTCGCTCCTACGTGCTGTGGCAAGAACACATTGCCCCTCTAATCGTGCTGGAATTTGTCTCGGGTAACGGCTCTGAAGAGCGAGACAAAACGCCCTGGAAGGGCAAATTTTGGATTTATGAACAAGTTATTCGCCCAGCATTTTACGGCATTTACGAAGTGAAGCGAGCCAGCGTTGAGGTGTATCACTTCATTGAAGATCACTATGAGCTATTGCCTGCAAATGAGCGAGGACACTATGCCTTGCCGCAAATGGGTGTAGAACTGGGCATTTGGCAAGGGCAATACAGAAATCTAGATCTACCCTGGTTGCGCTGGTGGGATGACCAAGGAAACCTGCTGTTGACTGGGGAAGAACGGGCTGAACAAGAGCATTTACGAGCTGAACAAGAAAGCCAACGGGCTGAGCGTTTGGCGGCTCAGTTAAGAGCTTTGGGTATAGAGCCAGAAGTTTGAATCAAAAGGGGAACTGGGCGGCAATACCCCTCTAAGCAGGCGTGAACACCGATCCTAGCGATCGCCCCTTACTTCCTACAATTAATTCATACGCTAGTGAGAATGATCTGGAGTTTTGAATTTTGAGTTATGAATTTTGAATTGCTTCTAAAACTCAAAACTCACTACTCAATTCCGCTCTTATAGTTCCTGACTCCCGAACGCCTATGCAACCTACTAACCCCAATCAGTTTACAGAAAAAGCATGGGAGGCGATCGCCCGCACTCCTGACTTAGTTAAGCAGGCGCAGCAGCAGCAGATTGAGACGGAGCATCTGATGCGATCGCTGCTCGAAAAAGAAGGACTCGCTACCAGCATCTTCAACAAAGCTGGGGTGAACGTTGAGCGGCTGCGTGACTATACTGAAGAATTCGTTAACAGCAAGCCCAAAGTGTCGGGGAGCGGCACCTCAGTGTATTTGGGGCGATCACTTGATACTCTGCTCGATCGGGCTGACGAAATCCGCAAAAACTTTGGCGACGAATACATTTCCATTGAGCATCTCTTGCTAGCCTATGCCAGAGACGACCGCTTCGGAAAGGCTCTGTTCCAAGAGTTTAAGCTAGACGAAGCGAAACTAAAGACCATCATCCAGCAGATCCGGGGGAACCAGAAAGTGACCGACCAAAATCCAGAAGGCAAATACGACGCGCTGGAGAAATATGGGCGGGATCTCACCGAATATGCCCGTCAAGGTAAACTCGACCCCGTGATTGGTCGAGACGATGAAATTCGCCGCACCATTCAAATTCTCTCTCGCCGCACCAAAAATAACCCAGTGCTGATCGGTGAACCCGGTGTGGGTAAAACTGCCATTGCTGAAGGCCTGGCTCAGCGGATTGTCAAAGGCGATGTGCCGGAATCCTTGCGCGATCGCAAGCTGATCGCTCTTGACATGGGAGCGCTGATTGCCGGAGCCAAATACCGAGGTGAATTTGAAGAGCGTCTCAAAGCCGTTCTCAAAGAAGTCACCGACTCTCGCGGTCAGATCATCATGTTTATTGATGAAATTCACACCGTCGTCGGCGCAGGTGCAACTCAGGGCGCAATGGATGCCGGAAACCTGCTCAAGCCAATGTTGGCACGGGGCGAACTGCGCTGTATCGGTGCAACCACCCTGGATGAGTACCGCAAGTATATTGAAAAGGATGCTGCCTTGGAGCGTCGTTTCCAGCAGGTTTACATTGACCAGCCGACGATTGAAGATACTGTCTCAATCTTGCGCGGACTGAAAGACCGCTACGAAACGCACCACAACGTCAAGATCTCTGACAGTGCGCTGATTGCGGCGGCGACGCTTTCCACCCGGTATATTAGCGATCGCTTCCTACCTGACAAAGCGATTGACCTGGTGGACGAAGCCGCCGCCAAGCTAAAAATGGAAAGCACCTCCAAGCCTGATGAACTGGACGAGGTCGATCGCAAGATTTTGCAGCTCGAAATGGAAAAGCTATCGCTGCGAAAAGAAGTTGACCCCGCCTCCAGAGAACGGGTAGATCGGCTCGATCGCGAACTGGCTGACCTGAAAGAAGAGCAAAGCGCCCTTAATGCCCAGTGGCAGGCAGAAAAAGAAGTCCTGGAACAGCGCAAATCCTTAAAAGAGGAAATCGACCACATTGTTAACGTCGAAATTCCCCAAGCAGAGCGCGACTATGACCTGAACCGAGCCGCAGAACTGCGCTACGGCAAACTCACCGACCTCCAGCGCAAGCTCGAGGAAACGGAAGAAAAACTGGAGTTGACCCAAAAGACCGGGCGATCGCTGCTCCGTGAAGAAGTCACCGAAGCCGACATTGCCGAAATCATTTCCAAGTGGACAGGCATTCCTGTTAGCAAGCTGGTCGAATCCGAGATGCAAAAACTTCTGCAACTGGAAGACGAACTGCACCGTCGGGTAATTGGTCAGGAAGAAGCCGTCACTGCTGTAGCTGACTCAATCCAGCGTTCTCGTGCAGGACTGGCTGACCCCAACCGCCCCACTGCTAGCTTCATCTTCCTCGGCCCCACCGGAGTCGGCAAGACAGAATTGGCTAAAGCCCTTGCTGCCTATCTGTTTGACACCGAAGAGGCAATGGTGCGAATCGACATGTCCGAGTACATGGAGAAACACGCCGTCTCTCGCCTAATCGGTGCGCCTCCTGGATACGTGGGCTACGAAGAAGGCGGACAGTTGACCGAAGCAATTCGTCGTCGCCCCTACGCCGTGATTTTGTTTGACGAAATTGAGAAGGCACACCCCGACGTGTTTAACGTCATGCTGCAAATTCTTGATGACGGCCGCGTCACTGACTCACAGGGCCGCACAGTGGACTTCAAAAACACCGTGATCATCATGACTAGCAATATTGGCTCTCAATACATTCTTGATGTGGCAGCCGATGATGCCCGTTATGAAGAGATGCGATCGCGCGTCATGGAAGCGATGCGAACCAGCTTCCGTCCCGAATTCCTCAACCGGATTGATGAAATCATCATCTTCCACAGCTTGAAGAAGTCGGAACTGCGCGAAATCGTCAAGCTCCAGGTACAGCGGTTGGCGAAACGGTTGAGCGATCGTAAAATGTCCCTGCGTCTCTCCGAATCTGCCCTCGACTTCCTCGCCGAAGTTGGCTACGACCCCGTATTTGGTGCCCGTCCGCTGAAGCGAGCCATCCAACGCGAACTCGAAACCCAGATCGCTAAACACATCCTGCGCGGCGAATTTATTGACAACGACACCATCTTCGTAGATGTCGAAAATGAGCGGCTGGCCTTCAAACGCCTGCCTGCTGAACTGGTGACGATGTAATTATCTACGCCAAAATTTTCAACAGTGTTAGAGGGTGGTTAATGACCACCCTTTTTTAGTCCCCAAAAACTGAACTGGAGTACCTTAAAATCTGTGCATTCTTTTGCACAAATGGCTCAAAGCGTTTGCCTCTCTCATAGGATTAAAGACATGAGGGAAGCAAACTTTAACGCCATTTTTGAAGAGCTAACGCCTCGACAGCGCAAAGTCCTGCAAGGTTTTCTGGCAGGAGAGACGGACGAGGCGATCGCCACCACACTCTGTGTAGAACCTTCAACCGTTCGCCGTCATCTTGCCAATATCCATAAGGAATTTGGCTTGAGCAACCTGGAAGGAGAACACTATTCTCGTCGGGACGAACTAATCGAACTGTTTACGCGCTATAAGCCAGAAGTGGTCAATCCTGGGTTGGTGAGTGGGAAAGGAGGGCGATCGCCCGATCTCGACTTTCCCGGTAGTTCTCTGTCCTCAGAATCGCCGCTCTATATTGAGCGCCCTCCCATTGAAGCACGCTGTGCAAAAGAAATCCTCAAACCAGGTGCATTAATCCGCGTCCGTGCTCCAAAACAGATGGGCAAAACCTCACTCCTTAATCGCATCATCGCCAATGCTGAAGCTGTGGGATATCAGGTAATTCGCTTAAACCTAAGGCAGGCAGAAGAACAGTTTCTTACCAGCCTGGATACTTTCTTGCAGTGGTTTTGCATTACCGTCAACCACAAATTAAATCTTCCAGTTCAGCTTGATGAGTATTGGGACGATCGCTTTGGCAGTATGGTGAGTTGCACAACCTACTTTCAGGCACATATCCTGGGACAGCTTGACCGCTGCCTGCTACTGGGTTTGGACGAGGTAGATTGGCTATTTGAAGCACCTAAAATTGCCCAAGGTTTTTTTGCTCTGCTGCGAAGTTGGCACGAAGAAGCCAACAATCTAGACATTTGGCAACGGCTTCGACTGGTGGTTGCTCACTCCACCGAAGTTTATATCCCACTGAATATTCATCAATCTCCCTTCAATGTAGGCTTACCCATTCGCCTGACAGAACTTACTGTTGCTCAAGTCCAAACATTAGCGGGACAGTACGGACTGTATCGGCTGTCATCCGCAGAAATAGAACAACTCACAGCTCTGGTTGGAGGGCATCCTTACCTGATCCAGTTGGCACTGTATCACTTACAAAAGGGAGAAACCTCCCTGAATCATTTACTCCAAACTGCGGCAACTCAATCTGGAATCTACAGTAGTGATCTGCGTCGTCAGTGGCAAACACTACGCTCCCACCCAGAACTCATGCAGTCCTTTAAAGCTGTGATTGAAACTAAGGAAGCTAGTAAACCACTAGATCCAATCTTGGCTTACCGATTAGAAAGTATGGGATTAGTTAGGCTGCAAGGCAATCAGATCAGTATCAGCTGTGAACTGTATCAACAGTTTTTTGAGGAACAGCTTTAACTCCTCTCCACTTAAGTTTTATGAGATGAAATATGAGTTTTTCTACCAGCACTGGCTATGAATATCAGGTCGGGGGAAGTCTTAGAATTAACGCACCTAGTTATGTAGCACGTCAGGCAGACCAAGACTTATACCAAGCACTAAAGGCAGGACACTTTTGCTATGTCTTTAACTGTCGGCAAATGGGCAAATCTAGCTTGCGAGTCCGGACAATGCAGCGGCTTAAAGCAGAAGGCTTTATCTGCATCGCGGTTGACATGACCCGGATCGGCAGTGAACACTTAACTCCTCGCCAATGGTATGAACAGGTGATTTCCGAACTATGGAGAGGGGCTAATTTGCCTGGAAAAGTAAGCCTAAAAAACTGGTTACAAGAACATCAGGATCTGGCGCTGGTGCATCTGCTTAATCGTTTTATTGAAGAAGTTTTATTAGTAGAAGTTGCAGCTCAAAATATTGTTATTTTCATTGATGAAATTGACAGTATTCTTAGCCTCAATTTCTCAATCAATGACTTTTTTGCGTTGATTCGAGCTTGCTATAACCAACGAGTTGATAACCCAGAGTATAACCGTATCACTTTTTGCCTGTTAGGAGTCACAACTCCTTCAGATCTAATCAAAGACAAGACTCGTACCCCGTTTAATATTGGACGGGCGATCGCCCTCCACGGATTCCAGCTTGAACAAGCACAAGTACTTACCGGAGGCTTAGGAAGTATTGCCAACCCTCAAGACACTCTGCGCGAAATATTACACTGGACAGGCGGACAACCCCTACTCACTCAAAAAGTTTGTCAACTGGTTGTACAGGAGGTAGAGAAGATAAACAAAACAGTGAGTTTTGGGTCAAATCCAAAAAAACAAAATCTAGAATCTAAAATTCAAAATTCTTCCGCACCTTTGCCTTCTACTTTGGTTCAGCATCTTGTCCAAACTCAGATCATTCAAAACTGGGAATCCCAGGATGAGCCGGAACATCTGCGAACCATTCGCGATCGCCTCCTCCGCAACGAGAAAGTTGCTAGCCGTTTATTAGGACTCTATCAACAGATTTTGCAGCAAGGAGAAATGCCTGCTGATGATAGTGAAGGACAAATCGAGCTGCGGCTTTCAGGGCTGGTAGTCAAGCAGGGAAACGTGCTGCAAGTTTATAACCCTATTTATGCAGCCGTTTTTGATCAGACTTGGGTAGAGCGATCGCTCAACAATCTGCGTCCCTATGTGGAATCCTTCAATGCATGGGTGATGTCTGGCAAACAAGACCACTCACGACTACTACGTGGGCAGGCGCTAGAAGAAGCCCTGAAATGGTCAATGAGCAAAAGCTTGAGTGCCCAAGATGCAGAGTTTCTCCGAGCCAGCCAACAGTTTGAAAATCGAGAAGCTAAACAGTCCAACGAGATCTTAACCAAAGCCAACCGTACAGTTAAACAGCGTCTTCGCATCGGCACAGTTTTTCTCACAACAGCCTTGGTCGCAGCAGGACTCATTGGACTGTGGGCAAGACAATTAGTCGATCGCACTAGAACCATCACCGAAATTGAAAGAGACAGCAATAGTGCTTTAGAACAATTTGAATTTCTGCCGACTGATGCTCTGTTGACTGCCATGCGATCTACACACAAACTAAAACAGATCGCAGAAGGAAAAGTAGAATGGTTTAACTTTCGCTTAGGAATTTTAACTTTTCAGTTTTCAACATATTTCAATATTAGGCAAACAAGCTCAAATTACCCCACTAGTAGTCCAATTCTGGCGCTACAAACTATTCTTGATGACATTCAAGTACAGCAGGTGACGGGCCCATGGGCTAGTCAAACTTGGGTACAGTTTAGTCCACGGGGCGATCGCGTTGCCTTTCTTGACAGCGGAATCGCACCTGACGTAGCAATCATTACAGCTTTAGGTTTGCAGGGCAACCAGTTTTCAAGGATAAAACTACAAGGGTTGTCATACGACAGCTTCATCAGCGGCATTAGAATCAGTCCAGACGCAAAATACATCGCTGTCTACTCAAACTGTCAATCATCTCTATTGGATCTTCAGGGGGATCAGAAATTTGTCCTTCAAACAGAAGGGCGAATCTCTAATGTTCTATTCAGTCCAAATCATAAATACCTTCTCACACTCGAAGCTAGTGTTTCATGTGATAATCCTGACCAAAGTTGGAGTGAGCAAACTGCTCGTCTATGGGATTTACAGGGCAATCAGTTAGCGGTATACGAAGGACTATCATTGTCACAAAATGCCGTATCTTTTAGTCCGCATGGGCAACATATTGCAATGGTTGGAAGAGACAGTATCTCAATTCAAGATTTCCAAGGTAACCAGCTAGCAGCTTTAACAAAGCAAAGTGACGGTAGAAGTTTGGTGCAATTTAGTCCACAGGGCGATCGCATTCTCACAACGGATGAAAATATTGCCTACCTCTGGGATTTGCAGGGCAATAAAGTTGCTACTTTCAGTGGACATCAACACTTCATTGAAGCTGTGCAATTTAGGACTGATGGTCAACGCATTGTTATTGGAGATCGGGAGGGTAACATCCATTTGTGGAATCTTCAGGGAGAACAAATAACAGCGTTTAAGGCACATGCAGGAGGAATCGCAGCAGTACAATTTAGCCCTGATGGACGACAGATCGCCAGCTTTGGAGAAACGGAAGCTAACATTGCAGGAAGCAGTAGTGACCTACGGCTGTGGGATCTCCAAGGCAACTTATTGATAGATTTGAAAAGCCGCGATTTAAGCCTTGAATCGGTTATTCAATTTAGTCCTGATGGCAAACGTATTACCGTAAACGACGATAGTGTAGGCTTCGCCCAAGTGTGGAACCTACAGGGCAATCAGCTAGCTACTTTTGCAGGACAACAAGAGCCAGTTACAGCCTTAAAAGTTAGCCCTGATGGTGAGCATGTTGCTGCAATCCTGGAAAATGGCATAGTTCGAGTTTGGGATATTCGAGGTAATTTACTGTCTGAGTTTAAAGGACATCAGGGTGAACTTAAGAGGATAGAATTTAGTCCAACTGGCGATCGCATTCTTACTCATGGATATTCTTCATTAGGTGAAGGTACAGTAGAAGTTTGGGATTTTGAAGGAAATCAGTCAACAGTTCTATCGGGAAATTGGGGAACGAATTGGCAACGTCCAATTAGCTCAGATGGAAGGTATGTCGCCACCTTTAGGCAGGGCAACACAATTCAAATTTGGGATATGGAGGGAAATCAAATAGCAACCTCACCACCTATCTCTGAAGAACTTGAGTCCTTACAGTTCAACCCCCAAAGCGATCGAATCGTCACAGCAAGCGGCAACGGTATGGTACGCCTGTGGAATCTTCAGGCACAGGAGATAGACTCATTTCAAGCTCATTCTGAGTACGTAAACAGCGCTTATTTTAGCCACGATGGTAAACAAATTATCACCGTTACACCGCCTGATATTTCAAGATCGCTAGACACGGCAGTCAAACTGTGGGACTTGCAGGGCAATCTGATTGGAACGATCCAGGATAGTAATTTTTCCACAGCCACTCAATCGATTTATACCAATGACCTCTCTGATACAATCTTCATTCCAGAAAGCGGAAGGTTTGTTAAACCTTTTGAACAAGTTGCCTTCACCTGGAACATGGAGGGAAATTTGCAGGCGATCAAAGGGCGAACAGGTTGGCTTAAAGAGCCAGTAGAGTCTTATCCAGGGACTTTGCAGGTTAGTTTGAGTGGCGATCGCATTGCCGCGTTAGGTGAAGACAACAGAATTAGAGTTTGGGACAACAACGGCAACCAAATTGCTGAGTATGAAGGATACGCGATGGCACTCAGCCCAGATGGAAAAAGCATTATAGTTGTTTCCCAAGCAGACAACACACCGCGCTTGTGGCGACTGGATGACCTCGATGGGTTGCTGCAACGAGGGTGCAATTGGTTGCAACCCTATTTTGCTCACGGTGACAGTTTTGGTGCTAACAGTGAGCAAGACCGCCAGATGTGTGACTTCAATGATCTAAATGGATGATTTTGAGTGATTGTAAAACGTCCCCACAATTAATTGTGATCCTGGAAGCGAGAGAGCTTGAACAGGCTGATGTCGTGGTTGGTTTTGCCTGCGATCGCCAACTCCATCAAAATCTTGCCTACTAATGTACTGAACTTAAACCCGTGCCCTGAAAAGCCTGCACCAATGATGATTTGAGGATAGTGAGGGTGGCGATCGATCACAAAATGTTTGTCTGGAGTCACAGTGTAAAGACAGCGACGGGTAGAAACAAGTTTGCCATTGGCACCAGGAATGTAGCGACGGGGAAATTCTCGTAAGCGTTCAATCCATTCCAGGTCGGGCGTGTAATCTACTTCACTCGGATCGCTAACAGTCTTCCAACCGTAAAACGGAGTAATTTTTACGCCAGAGCCTTGATAAGTAGGAATGCCGTAAGGACTCTCACCATAGTCTGCATTCAGGTGAGCAATAAATACCGGAAAGCGTCCTGGCTCATAGTCTGTCGGGTTATCGGGTTCAAAAAAGGCAAGTTGGCAGGGCATTACCCTGAGCGGTAGATTGATTCCCTGTTCTGCCAATATTCTTTTTGCCCAACTGCCTGCTGTGATGATCAGGCGATCGCCCCCATATTTGCCCCTAGCGGTTTGCACCTCGACGCGATCGCCCTTCACCCCAATCCGACTAACCGGAGTTTGATCTAGCACCGTTGCGCCACTTGCCTGAGCCAAGCGAATATGGGTCAACACACAGCGAGAAGCAGCCAAAAAGCCTGTGTCTTCCTGGTAAATCGACTCCATTCCCTCGTCAAACCGAAACTGGGGGAAAAGCTTTTGGGCTTCGTGGGTAGAGAGGCGATCGTGCGGTAGATTAGTTTGCTTCAGGCTGGCTTTCAAGTTTTGCATTGTTGGTTCTGAGGGCAAGCCAAAATCAATTCCTCCCGTTTTGAAATAGAGCTGTTCTCCGGCTGCTTCTTGCAGCGCAAACCAGAGCGGATAGGCATCGTGCATCAGGTTCAAATAAATTGGATTGTCGTAGGAATAGCGAATTACTCGTGACAGCCCATGAGAACTGCCCTTCTGATGATCCAGTTCAAACTGGTCTAACAGCAAAACGCGCTGTCTAGCCTGAGTTAAGTAATAGGCTGCGGCACTACCCATCGCGCCTGCACCCAGCACGATCGCATCAAATTCGTTAACGTTTGCAGACATAAGGCTATTAAGTCAGGAAACGGTGACTCAATCAGTGGACTGGTTTATCTACAATACAGGCACAATATGTAGAACTCTTTTAGTGTTCTCAAAAAGATGGAGTCCAGCGTTTAACAGCTTATGGTTACTCTTCCTGCAACTGTCAACGTTAATCTATATGTGCATCGCCAAAAGCCACTGTGGAATGCGATCGCCATTCTCTACAGCTTGTTGAGCTATGTCGGTGGAATTTCTCTGCTGCTGTTGCCTAGCGGTTGGCTCAATGCCGCCGGGGTCATGCTGTTGACTCACGGCTTAGTCTTCTCAGCTTACCTGTCGCACGAATTCATGCACAGTACCATTTTCGGGAATCGGCGCTGGAATGCCATCTTCGGCACCCTAGTGCTGTGGATTACGGGTGGCTGCTACGGGCGCTTTGACAAGCTAGCAAAACGTCACATCGCTCATCACATTGATCGGGTAGATTTTTCTGCGTTCAACCTAGCTGAAACGCTGGAACAAATGCCGAAGCTGTTGCGGCAAACCATCCTCGCATTGGAATGGCTTTACGTTCCAGTGATCTCATTCTGGTTGCAATGGCGCTCCATTTTCAACACATTTCAAGATCCTGAACGTCAGGATGAGCGGTTACGTGTGGCTGCGCTACTACTGATTCGTGGCAGTTTGTTTACACTATTGGCAATTGTTTCACCGAAAGCATTGTTACTTTACTTCTTGTCTTACATTGGCATGATTACAGTGTTGCGGTGGATGGATGCATTTCAGCATACCTATGAGGTTTTTCCACCGGGAACGCCTTTACCAGAGCGCGATCGTGCCCATGAACAGGCAAACACTTTCTCGACACTACTTTCTCAACGCTATCCCTGGCTGAACTTGCTGTTGCTTAACTTTGGTTATCACAATGCTCACCATGAACTGATGAAATGTCCCTGGCATTCACTGCCTGAACTGGATGCAGAACTATTCAGTGGTGAAGAAGTTCACTACGTTTCCCTAGCTCAACTATTGGACAACTATCATCGTTTCCGAGTGACCCGTATCTTTTCAGGGCAAGGACAGGCGGTAGACCATCAAGGAAGCCCTACACCAGATACTTTCTACGGTGCAGTTGGCGTTTCATTTTTAGTTTATTGATGGATGTGAGTAAAACAATGTGCAACCTGGCACTTACTTGAATTTTGTCGGGTTCCGCTTTGCTTCAAATCAACAACGCCGATGGTAATTCTGTAAGCGAATAGATTATGCAGAGGGATGCGAGATTTCGTGTCCCTTCTTTATTATCCCAATTTTCAGCGATACGCATCACCCGCTTAGGGGCTTGGCATTGTCCTGCATTATGCATAACGTTGATAACGGGTCAATTCAACGTTGCACTAACACATAACCCTAGAATATTTCTACAAACGGAGCCTTTATGCCTCAAAAGATTGCAGTCGCGGTAATTCACGGCATTGGAGAAGCAAATCCTGAATTTGCTCAAAAAGATAGCCCCAAATTTACTAGTGGATTTGCAAAAAAGCTAAAGTCAGAGCTTGCCAAAGTGTTAGATGAGGAAGTTGACACGATTGACGCAAAACTGGTGATCGAGCCAATCTACTGGGCTGAGGTAGTGCAAACAATTCAAGATGAATTGTGCGATCGCCTCCAGATTGAAGGCAAGCTCAAAAAATTCTTCCGACTCGGTGAGTTTATTTTTCACTCCCTATCCGACAGCGTTGCCTATCAAGTGACTTCTTCCTCCGCAGCCTCTGACCGCCACATCTACGACGGCATTCACCAGTGTTTTGCCGATACTTTAAAGAAACTAGCTACCAGTGCTGGTGATAAAGCACCACTGTGCATTGTGGCTCACAGCTTGGGTTCTACAATCGCCAGCAACTACATTTGGGATTTGCAAAATAACCAGGCACAGATATCCATAGGCAACACGCCTTTAGAGAAAGGTGAAACCTTATCCCTGTTTTACACCTTTGGTAGTCAAATTGCCTTCTGGTCATTGCGCCACAAAGACTTTGGCACCCCAATTACTGTTCCTTCACCTAAACTTTCACAGCATTACCCCAACCTCAGAGGGGAATGGGTCAACTTTTACGATGAAGATGACTTATTAGGTTATCCAATTCAAAACATTAATGAGAAATACAAGCGGGTCGTGAAGGATAAAAAAGTGAATGCGGGCGGGATGTTGCAAAATTGGAATCCCACATCTCACAATGAATATTGGACTGATGGTGAAGTCATCAAACCGATTGCCAAAACGTTAGCCGATACGTGGCGATCGCTCAATCCCTGAGCTTCTACACATCCATTGTTCCTGGCAGCATAACGTAAAAAGTACTACCCACGCTCAACTGGCTTTCCACCCAAATTTTGCCGTCATGCTGTTCTACAATCGCACTACAAATCGGTAGACCCAGTCCCGTTCCTCCCTTTTGACGAGCATCAGACACATCAACCTGCTGAAATCGCTCAAAGATTAGATCGAGTTTGTCGGCCGGAATGCCGCGTCCCTGGTCTTTGATGCGAATCAGGAGGGTGGGGGTTGGCGATTGGGGGTTGGGGGTTGAGGGTTGGAGGGGAACAGGTGGGGATTGAATTGCAGTTGTGGGCTGATGTGTTGTTGCAGATTGGTTTTGGATTTCGGCGGTGAGCCAAACGGTGCTGCCTTTGGGGGAGAATTTGATGGCATTGCTGAGCAGGTTAGTAAAGACTTGCAGCAGGCGATCGCTATCTCCCATAAACCGAACCGATACCGCAGAAACTAAAAGCGTCACTCCAGCAGTGTCAGCCATTGTCTGCATTGTTTCGGCAGCTTGATGGATCAGGTCAGCTAAGTCACAAGGTTGCTTGGACAGAGTAATCTTGCCAGATTCGATGCGCTCCAGGTCAAGAATGTCATTAATCAGGCGAATCAAGCGATCGGTGTTGTTGATCGCAATTTCTAACATGCGCTGCCCTTTGTCGCTCAAGCTGCCCAGTTTACCCGTTCCCAATAACCCCAGTGAGCCGCGAATTGAGGTAATGGGGGTACGCAGTTCATGACTGACGACAGAAACAAATTCATCTTTCATCCGAGCGATTGCCTGCCGCTCAGTGATGTCATTCAACACCAGCAGCAAGCCATCTAGAGGCAATGCGGTTTGTGAATTGGGAGCCATCGCATAGACCAGCGGCTCTAGCTTGATTTCCAAGCAGCTTTCTCCTCGTTCTAGCTGCCTGGACTGAGCAAAGCCAGACGTTTTCAGGCTATGCAGGTCAGCCTGCCATTCTGCCTCGCTTAGCCAGTGAGGAATTAAGTGAGAATGCAGGCGATCGCCCACCTGCACTCCTAGCCACTTTGCTGCTAAAGGATTGCAAAACCAGATTTGCCCGTTCAGGTCTGCCGCTAAAAGCCCAATAGGTAAACTGCGGGCGATCGCCGCCTGAGCCGACTGGGAGCGTCCAAACTGCTCTGCCAGTTCTGCCAGTTGGGTGACTCGATGCAAAGCAGCAGGACTCTCAGGTAAATCCGAAATCGGCAACGTGTCTTTGCGAGAAACTACTACATCCTGATAGTGACTTTGCCAGAGATGTTCAATTTCTTGCTGGAGTAAGCGATTAAGTTGGAGGCGATCGCCCACCGCCACCACCACTACCGTTCCAGTAAAAAGACCAATTGGTGAAGCGATTGGCAACCAGTAGTTTGCTCGAAACATCAGCAAGCCAAAGATTCCCCAAGCTAGACATAGCCCCAACCACACGGTTGCCTGTAGCTCAGTTCGCCAGTGACTCAAACACCAGCTTAAAACTGGACCCGCAAGGAGCAACCCAAACAGCACCCACCGCTGAGCAAATACATGGAGGAAATTTCCTTGCAGCAAATTGTTGATTGCCGTTGCCTGAAGGTAAACCCCACTCGTAGGCAAATCTTGATCAAATGGAGTCACTAAAGGATCTAAGCCCGTTGCCGTGACGCCAACCAAAATAATTTTGTCTTGAAACGCCTGTAGTGGCACTTTGCCTTGAAGTACATCTACAAATGCATAGTGAGGAGCTTGCTCAACTCGACTCAGCCAATTTATTCGCAGCGGTTGGTTTAAGTCCGGCAGATTAATCGGCTCCTGAATCAGGCTGTAAACCTGAAGCACTGAAACCGATAAAGCAGGCTTCTGCTGAATTTGCAGATTGATAGTATGAGTCAAGCCATCCGGGCTACTGTGCTTGAGAATGTGACCCGTGGCGATCGCCCCTGCCTCCAGATCAGGCGTAGGGGATAGCGGTAAACCGAGCCCATCCCAGGCTTCAGCCAACACAACTAGACTGTGACGCTCCATTGCCGCCTTGAGCTGCAAGTCGTCTGGGCTTGGCTCTGACCAAATCAGGTCAAACGCCACAATGTTAGGCTGCGCCTCCGATAGTCGATCTAAAAGCTGGACATAGCGCTGTCGAGAAAATGGGAAACGCCCCAGTTGCCGCAGACTCGCATCATCAATTTCAATCACAACCACCTGGTCATTCCAGGGCAGCGCCCCTCGCAGCCGAAACAACGCCACATAGGCAGCTTGCTCCAGTGGTTGCCAGCCTCCCCACATCGCCAAAAACACGACTGCCAATGAGGAGATTCCGCCTGGTAATAGTCGCCACCCCATCCGCCGAAGTCGCCTCATACCTGCCCAGATTAAGCTCGAATTACTAAACCTTGACGCAGTAGTGCTTCTGCCATCGTTCGATCAAGCGGCTTGGAGAAGAAAAAGCCCTGCACATATTCACAGCGTAACGCCTTGAGCTGCGCTAGTTGCGCTGCCGTTTCGACCCCTTCAGCAATGACATCCATGCCCAGATTCCAGGCTAATTTGACAATAGCTCTAACGATTTCTAGCTGTTCTCCTTCAGAATCAATCCGGGTAATGAAAGAACGGTCAATCTTCAGCTTATCAATCGGTAGACGATGCAAATACGCTAGAGAAGAATATCCCGTGCCAAAGTCGTCTACGTAAAGCTGTACCCCAAGCGCCTTGAGCTGTTCTAGTACAGCAGTCGCAGTTTCAAGACTGTGCATAATCGCACTTTCTGTAATTTCGATTTTCAGACTTTGTGAGTCTAGCCCCGTCTCCTGGAGAATTTGCTGCACCTGCTCAGGTAAGTCTGATTTTGAAAACTGCTGGGCAGAGAGGTTGACGCTGATAGTCAAGGGTGGCTGACTCGGAAACTGCTGCTGCCACTGGTGCAGTTGGGAGCAAGCCTGATGGAGAACCCACTGGCTAATCAAGCTCACTAGCCCCATTTCTTCTGCCAATGGAATAAATTTTGTTGGAGTTACCAGCCCTCGCTGTGGATGTCGCCACCGAATCAGCGCTTCAAAGCCGCTGATCTTACCGGTTGCGACCGCTACAATCGGCTGATAGTAAAGCTGAAATTCTTGACGCGCCAAGGCTAACCGCAGGTCAGTTTCTAGCCGCAGTCGAGAGGATGCTTTGACTCGTAGCTCAGCATCAAAGAGTTCATAACGAGCTTTGCCTAGCGCCTTTGCCTGATACACAGCGGAGTAGGCGTTGTGTATCAAACTTTCAGACTGATCATGCTTTGTGCCTGTCGCGATGCCAATGCTGACTGAGAGGAATACGTCTTGACCATTGAAATTAAAGGGTGAGGCAAACGCTTGCTGAATTTTTTCGGCAACGGCGATCGCCTCATTCGCATCCTCAATCTGTTCTAGAAAAATGCCAAACTCATCTTCACGCAGGTGAGTAATCGCCTGCACTAGAGGTAAATTTAGAATCAGTCGTTGAGCGATCGCCCGCAGCAATTGATCGCCGACTTCCCGTCCTAAGCTGTCGTTGATTACATTGAAGCGATCGACATCAACTAGCAAAATTGCCAGCGTTTGATCAGCTTGGGCAGTGGCGATCGCCTGCCTCAACTGCCGCATGAACACCATTGGCGTAGGTAAAGCAGTTAACTCGTCATTACAGAGTTTTTGCTGCCAACTTAATGCTGCCAACTGATGCAGCAAAGGTTCTGATCCTGACAGTTGATGAAAAGCACTAAATTCACCGTCTGTTTCCACATCAGACTCCAACACATCAACCAAACGCATCAAGCGCTCTGTATTGCTAAACGCAATCTCCAACATTCGTTGCCCTTTTTCTGGCAAAGTGCCAAGCATGCCGGTCAACAGCAAACCCAGTGCCGCCCGAATTGAGGTCAGGGGTGTTCTTAGCTCATAGCTGACGGCTGAAGCAATGTCGTCTAGCTCTGAATCCAGCTCTAGCGAAAAGCGATGCACTTCTTCAGATTGAGAGTTTGACTCAACGTTTGGCTCAACCATTGCTAAAGACTCCATCCCAACGCGGCGGCAACCTGATCAGCCAGCGCAACGGGGTCAAAAGGTTTAGACAATACAGCCGTCACTCCCAAATCGGCAAATCGGCGCTGATCAGCCGCCTGCACCTTAGCAGTAAGTAGCACAACCGGAATCTGCTGCGTTGCAGGCATTGCCTGGAGCTTTTGAAACGTTGTCGGACCGTCCATGTCAGGTAGCATGACATCTAGCAAGATCGCATCGGGTTGCTCCGCTTCAGCTAGAGCCAGTCCTTCACTGCTAGAACTAGCGGTAATCACCTCCCATCCTCCCATCATCTCAAGACTCGCTTGAGCAACTTCCCGAATATCATCCTCGTCATCGATAATTAGAACTCGCTTAGTTGCCACCAGCTATACCTCCGCTAACTAAATTAAACCGCTCACCACCTGCCGTCGCTCGATTGAGTAGTCGCATGATTAGCGCTTCTAACGCTTCTGGAACAGCCCGGCTTTTGGTAATGAATTCTGTTTGACCCAGGTGACTCAGGTGTAGACGCGATCGCTCCACATCTCCTAATTCTTGGGCAGTGTAGATTATCAATGGCATTTGGCAGAAGTGTTCTTGCTGGCGCAACCACTCTACAACGGCAAATCCACTTCCCTTTGATAAAGTCAGGTCTAACACGAGCAAGTCAGGAATGAAATGCTGGCACAGTTCAATGGCGGCTTGCTGAGTTTGAGCATATGCAGTTTGAACCTGATGGCAACCAAGCATCGCAGCCAAAACTCGTGTTAAGTCTAGGTCATCTTCTACAATTAGCACTCGCCCAACCTGTCCTTGCTGCATCGCGAATTGCTTCAGCATTTGAAACAGAGAAGCGTAATCAGCCGATTGATAAACCCAACCCATTGTGCCCAATAGTTCAAACTCAACTCGTGAAGAGGGGTTATCGAAAATGATTAGGGGAATATCTGGAATGCTATTGCGCTGTTTTAGCAGCGTTAGCAGTTCCCAGTCATCCGTCTTAGGATTATCCAAGTCCAGCAAAATCGCCTTTGGCTGCAAGGCTGCTGCTCTGGCGATCGCCTCTTTCACCGACTTAACGACAACCACCTGATAATTCTGTTGCTCCAGCAAACCTTGCAGCGTCTCAAAATGAGTTGACGCATCGTGGCACATCACAATGGATTGCTTGTTGCCAACAAGCAACCCTTTCAACCCATTGGACTCAGCTAGGGGCAACGTCAGATAAAAGCAACTCCCTTCACCCAACCCACTGTCTACCCAAATTTTGCCGCCGTGTTGCCTGACGATATTGCGGCAAATCGCCAACCCTAGCCCTGTTCCGCCTTTTTGCCGTGAATCAGAAGCATCAACCTGCTGAAACCGCTCAAAGATAGACTCTAGCTTTTCTGGAGGAATGCCACGCCCCTGATCTCTGACCGAAATCAGAAGCATAGGAGGTTTGGCACTACTGTCTTTTGCTCCCGGTGGAACGTAAGTTTCTGCGATCAGCCAGACAGTGCTACCCGCAGCCGAAAACTTAATCGCGTTGCTAATTAGATTGGTAAAAACCTGAATCAATCGATCGGGGTCAACATTGATGCTGACCGAAATGCTGGAGCAGCAGAGAGTCACGCCTGCTCTTTCAGACATGGGCTGCATCATTTCAGCTACCTGTCGCAGCAAATCAGCCGCATTACAAGACTGCTGATGCAGGGTGAATTTATCAGATTCTAGACGCTCCAGGTCAAGGATGTCGTTAATTAGGCGAATCAGGCGATCGCTATTGTTGACAGCAATCTCTAACATCCGATGCCCTTTTTCAGTTAGGGTGCCCATTTTGCCAGTTAGCAACAACCCCAGTGACCCTCGCAAAGAAGTCAGCGGTGTGCGGAGTTCATGACTGACCGTAGAAATAAACTCATCTTTCATGCGCTCTATAGCAGTGCGATCGCTAACATCTCGCCCAATCATCGAAGCCCCCGTAATTTTGCCAGTCTGGTCTTTTACTGGAGACAGGGTTAGAAATACGTCAATCAGCCTGCCATCTTTACGCCGATGTCGGGTTTTGTAGTAATCAAGGTGGGTTTGCGGTTGCAGGCTCTCAGGAATGGGCGATCGCTCATCTTCATTAGGCGGCAGCAGCAATGATGTAACGGTTTGCCCTAGCGCTTCCTCGGCTGAGTAGCCGTAAATTTTTTCTGCCCCCAAGTTCCAGCTTGTAATCCGAGAGTCGAGGCTGGTGCTGAGAATAGCATCATCAGAAGATTCAACAATTGCAGCCAGTTGAGCTAGCGCCACCTCAGCCTGCTTACGATCGCTGATGTCTCTGACGATTACCAGCACTTCGTCTTCACCGCTGACTACTATTCGAGCTTCTTGCGTGTGTAGTACTCCAACCATCTGAAACTGAAACTCATAAATCTGCATCTCACCTGTTTGCAGAGCGCGATTTACATACTGCATTCGTTGATGAGCCAGCTCAAGTGGTATGCACTCGTAAACATTCCTACCCTGCATTTTGTTAAATGGGGCAAACTTTGCTCCATCTTTAGCTGAGACAAAATCTAGGTATGTGCCGTTTCGATTCATCCGAATCAACAAGTCGGGAATTACTTCCAGCAAGGCGTGAGTGGTCGTTTCACTCTTTTGTAGGGCTAACTCCGCCTGACGGCGTTCGGTGATGTCAATCCCAGTTCCAATGATGTATTCCACCGCCCCTTTTGGATTCAGCAGTGCAGTATTTGACCAGGCAATTAGCCGCTGCTCTCCCCATTTGGTCAACCAATAATTCTCGTAGGTGTTTGGAAACTGACCTACCTTTAAGCTGAAAAATTCTGCTTTGACGGGTTCTATCTCTTCAGCAGTCAAAAACACGTTCCAAAAGGGCTTATGTCTAACTTCCTCAAAAGCGAAGCCCGTTGTTTGGACGCAGCGGTTGTTAAAGCGAATAATCTCCCCTTGAGGGTTGAGAACAACGACCAGAGCTCCAACAGTGTCGAGTACTGCCGCACTAAAGTCACGCTCTTGCTCTAGCTTGACTTCTATTTGCCGATGTTTAGCCATCTCCTGACGAATCAGAGAGAAAAACAGCGTTAAAGCTCCAATGTTAAGAGAAGTGATCAGCAGAAATTCACCTCGGTGGGCGATCGCACTCATTCCAATTGCCAGTGCTGCAACCACACCAAACCCTAACGCTAGCCTTTGCCGAAAAGAACCGTGGCGCTTTGTTTTCCTGCGCTCGATCGCCATTCGTTCTAGGTCGGTCAAGTTTCGACGTAGTTCAAGTTGCCGAACAGCCTGTTGTCCTAAAACCTTCAGTGCCTCCACCTGCTCGGCGGTTAGCTCCCGTGGCACCCGATCCAGTACACACAAAGTTCCGAGAGCGTATCCTTCAGAGGTCAGTAGCGTCACCCCAGCGTAGAATCGAATGTGGGGATCGTTTGTCACCAGCGGATTGTCTGTAAACCTTGGATCAGCCAAGGTATCCGGAACAATCAGCATTGATTGCCCAATAGTGTAGCTACAGAAAGCAATATTTCGGGGTACCTGGGGCGTTTCCAAACCAACTTTGGACTTAAACCATTGGCGATCGCCTTCTAACAAACCGACCAAGGCGATCGGAGTCTGACAAATTTGGGCAGCGAGTTGGGTAATGTCATCAAACCCGCGTTCCGCCGCAGTATCCAAAATTCTGTACTGGTGAAGCGCTTGCAGTCTATCTGACTCGTTAGCAGGTAAGGGAGCATTGACCATATTCTTGAGAACTATCCTGAAGCTCACCAGCCCAAAAGTGCAGGTCTGTATGAATGGTTTCGCAAAATTTGCACAGCTTTGGATTTAGCATTCCCTAAATTAGCGATTGGAATCCTGTCCGATTCTTGAAATAGTTGCGGTTGTGAGGGAGTTGGCTTCGTCCGCTCCTACAACCACAATCCATAGAGTTGCAATGCCAGCTATAAATTGTCAGTATCGCTAATTTTTAGGGAATCCTTATGGTGCGGATTGAGTTTCTAGGCTCAGTGATGAATGTCCATGAGAATCTTACTGGTTGAAGATGATGAGCATCTTGCAGAACTGCTCACCGACACGCTAATCGAACAGCACCATACGGTCGATCGAGCCGAGGATGGATTATCAGGTCTGACCCTTGCAGAAGAGCTAGCCTATGACCTAATTTTGCTGGACGTAATGCTGCCCAAGTTGGATGGCATCAGTTTTTGTCGTCAGTTGCGGACGAAGGGCAGTCAAGTTCCAGTCTTGCTCATGACTGCCAGAGATACCAGTACCGATAAAGTCATTGGGCTAGATGCCGGAGCAGACGACTACCTGGTTAAGCCGATTTTTCCTCAAGAACTGCTGGCTCGCATGAGAGCGCTGTTGCGACGGGGAACTTCCTCCCGATCGCCCCTTCTAGAGTGGGGAGAACTATGCCTCGCCCCCAGCACCTGTGAGGTAACTTACAGCGGCACGGTGATGCACTTGACTCCTAAGGAATACGCCATCCTAGAGCTGCTTTTGCGAAATAATCAGCGCGTCTATAGCCGCAGTGCCATTTTGGATCAGCTCTGGGGATTTGAAGACCTGCCCGGAGAAGACACCGTTAAAGCTCACATCAAAGGACTACGGCAAAAGCTCAAAGCAGTTGGAGCAACGGATGTTATAGAAACGGTCTATGGTTTGGGCTATCGCTTAAACATGAATTACTTGAAAAATCCACCGCTGGAAAAGACTGCATCTTTGGTCACCCCTCTTCCCTCAAGCCCGGAGCAGCAAACGCGATCGCTCGTCGCCAAAATTTGGGAAAGAGCCAAAGCCAAAACCCTTCAGCAGATCGAAGTTTTGGAAGCAGCAGTGGGTTTAACCCCAATGCCAGACAAGAGCGATCGCCTATGGAAACGCGCCAAACAAGAAGCACACAAGCTGGCAGGTTCTTTAGGAACGTTTGGTCTGGCAGAAGGCACCCAGCTAGCCCGTCAAATCGAGCAGCTTTTGCAGCTTGAAACGGCACTCAGCCCCGACCAGCAACAGCAGATTCAACAGCAGGTGGTAGACCTGCGCCAACTGTTAGAGGCGGCAATTTGCCCTTCCTTGCCAAAGCAGCCTGAACCTGTAGCAGAAGTTAAAACATTGGTCAGTGCAAATACTCAGGAACCTCTCCTGATGATTGTGGATGACGATCAGACATTGGCAGAACTCCTGAGCGCAGAAGCCCAAAACCGGGGATTTAGAACAGCAATCGCCCCTAACCCTGACATTGCTAGAGTCGAAATCAACCGTAACTCCCCTGATGTGTTGCTGTTAGATTTGTCTTTTGTAGAGTCTGATGAAACAAAATCTAACCACTCAGAACTGGATGAAGCTGGGCTAAAGCTTTTAGCAGAATTGAGTCAGCGCGTTCCTCCCATTCCCGTCCTCGTGTTTACTGGAAGAGGGCAAGAAGTCGATCGGGTTACGGTTGCTCGCCTTAAAGGCAGACGCTTTCTACAAAAACCGACGACTCCCACCGAAGTTTTAGAAGCCGTGACTGAAGTTTTAGCCCAAGACAGAAAAGTAGAGTCGAGCGTTTTGGTCGTCGATGATGACCCGTTAATTTTGCAGGCGCTTCAGACTTTGCTGCAGCCTTGGGGGTTACGGGTAGCAACACTAGATAACCCGTTGCAGTTTTGGGATGCCCTAGAAGCAACCAAACCCGATTTGCTCGTCCTTGACATTGAAATGCCAGAACTAGATGGCATTGAATTGTGTCAGACCCTACGCAACGATCCTCACTGGAATTGGATGCCTGTGCTTTTTCTGACTGCCCATACTGATGCAAGCACAATTCAGCAGGTGTTTGCGGTTGGGGCAGACGATTATGTCAGCAAACCAATCATTGCCCCAGAATTGATTACCCGCATTCTGAACCGCATTGAACGAACTCGACTCCTACGAAATCAGACAGAAACAGACGCACTTACGGGTACGGCGAATCGACAACAATCTACTCAAGAGTTAAGCAAGCTCCTACAACTGGCACAGCGCTCTCAGCAGCCCCTCTCTTTGTCTGTCTTGAGGCTGGATCACTTGAAGCAGATAAACAGCCAGCATGGGCATCGGTTTGGCGACCAGGCATTGCGGCAGGTAGCGCAACTGCTGCGACAAAAGCTTCGCATTGAAGATGTGGTGTCTCGCTGGAGTGGGGCAGAGTTTGTGATTGGCATGTATAGCATCAACCGCAGCGCTGGTATAGAGTGGCTGGCAGAAATTCTAGAAGCCCTGCGGCAGATAGAAATTACGGTCGAAGGTAAAACCTCTCTTCCGATCACGTTCAGTGCAGGAGTGGCTCAGTATCCCGAAGACGGTCTGCTGCTGCGCGATCTTTACCAGTCAGCCAATGCAGCGTTAGATCTGGCTGAAGCAGCGGGAGGCGATCGCGTTCTCCCCGCTTACTGGCAACCAATTCAGGCTGAAGCACTACTCAAAACCGATGTGGTGCTAGTGCATCCCGACCCAAGCTTTGCTCAACCACTGCTGTATGCGCTGGAAACCAGGGGATACCACAATCACTGGCTACAGGATGGCGAGACAGCGATCGAACTTCTAGCGGGAAACGAGCCTGAGGTGCGATCGCAAATTATCTTGATTGGGAGAAACTTACCGGGAATAGACGGACTCGAACTGCTCAAGCACCTGGCGCAAGAGCAGGTGACGCGCCACTCAAAGCTAATTATGCTATCGCTGCCTCCGAGCGAGGCAGAAACGGCTTTAGAACTCGGAGCCTTTGACTACATTTCAGACCCTTACCGCTCGCCTGTTGTGATGCAGCGCTTACGACGAGCTTTTGTGGCTACAAAACTTGACATAAGTTGAATTATCAACTGGCTTTAATGCGATCTCCCCATTCTGATAGACTTTTAGACTGAGGCTCAGTCCGCAAAACGTCGCAAAATCAGTAGTTGGGAGGCATGCCTGGTGGAAAATACACTCGGTTTAGAGATTATTGAGGTGGTGGAGCAGGCGGCGATCGCCTCTGCCCGCTGGATGGGTAAAGGTGAAAAGAACACTGCTGACCAGGTTGCAGTGGAGGCTATGCGAGAGCGCATGAACAAAATCTACATGCGTGGGCGCATTGTGATTGGAGAAGGAGAGCGGGATGACGCGCCCATGCTCTACATCGGGGAAGAAGTGGGAATTTGTACCCAACCCGATGCCAAAGACTTCTGTAACCCCGATGAGCTGATTGAAATTGACATTGCCGTTGACCCCTGCGAAGGCACCAACCTGGTTGCTTATGGTCAGAATGGCTCAATGGCAGTGCTGGCTATTTCTGAAAAAGGCGGATTGTTTGCTGCACCCGACTTTTACATGAAGAAGCTGGCTGCTCCACCCGCCGCTAAGGGCAAGGTGGACATCAACAAGTCAGCCACCGAGAACCTGAAGATTCTCTCGGAGTGCCTCAACCGTTCTATTGAAGAATTGGTCGTGGTAGTGATGAAGCGCGATCGCCACAACGAATTAATCAAAGAAATTCGGGAAGCAGGCGCACGGGTTCGGCTGATCAGCGACGGTGATGTATCTGCTGCCATTTCCTGCGGGTTTACGGGCACCAACATCCATGCGCTAATGGGCATCGGTGCGGCTCCCGAAGGGGTGATTTCCGCAGCAGCAATGCGCTGCCTGGGTGGTCACTTCCAAGGACAGTTGGTCTACGATCCGGCGATCGTTAAAACGGGCTTGATTGGCGAAAGCAAGGAAAGCAATATCGAGCGCCTGACCTCGATGGGCATCACTGACCCCGACAAGGTTTACGATGCTGACGAGTTGGCTTCTGGCGAAACCGTATTGTTTGCGGCTTGTGGCATCACCCCTGGAACGCTGATGGAAGGCGTTCGTTTCTTTCATGGCGGTGCCCGGACACAAAGCTTGGTTATTTCTAACCAATCTCGCACGGTGCGCTTTGTCGATACGATTCACATGCTGTCTGAAGAAGCACCCTCTTTGCAGTTGAGATAAATCAACTCCTCCCCGTTCTTGTAGAGATGGAATTCATCAAGTCTTTTCCTGATGAGTCCCATCCCTGCAAGAACAAATCCCCAGATTCTTGAAGAGTCTGGGGATCTTAAATTCTGCGTAAAAACGACCGACCGTTTTCGTCTACAGATTAGGTACAACAACCAAATTCTTCCCTCGACTTCGTGAGTGTGCCTCTACGAGGTGCATTAGCTGTGTGGAGTTAAAGACGGGCAATCTGAAGAATTGTATCTCAGGGCAATTCATAAAAATTCATGCAGAAAAGTGCGATAGAAGCGGCTTTGGCGCTTTAGCCGCCTACCTTAAGTTGATAAACTTCTTTTAGATTGCTGACTCTTATGGGTTAGTTGTTTATATTACGAAAACTTGATTAATCTCTAGTCTGGCTGATGTTCAAATGCAGTTGTTAGGGTTGAAAAGAGTCGGCTGTTAAAGCGCCTTGTTCGACATACCTAAAAAGACCCCTTTCAGCAGAAGGGCAACCTACTTATCAGCAGACCCGTTCAAAAACTTTGGGAGGAACGATGAATATTGCCGTTGTGGGACTGAGCCACAAAACAGCCCCGGTAGAAGTGCGAGAAAAGCTGAGTATTCCGACTCCGCAAATGGAAGCGGCGATCGCCCATCTCTGTAGCTATCCCCATATCCAGGAAGCTACCATTCTCAGCACTTGCAATCGTCTGGAAATCTACGTTGTCACCAGTGAAACTGAGCATGGAATGCGAGAAGTGGCTCAGTTTTTAGCGGAATACAGCAAATTGCCGATTTACCAGTTGCGCCCTTATCTGTTTACGTTGCTGCACCAGGATGCCGTAATGCATCTGATGCGGGTAGCGGCAGGGCTAGACAGCCTAGTGCTGGGCGAAGGGCAAATTCTGTCGCAGGTCAAGCACACCCACAAAGTTGGGCAGCAGTACAAAGGGATTGGGCGAGTTCTCAATCACCTGTTCAAGAAAGCGATTGAGGCAGGAAAGCGTGTTCGCACTGAAACCAGCATCGGTACAGGGGCTGTTTCCATCAGTTCCGCTGCGGTAGAACTGGCGCAGATGAAGACGCAAAACCTGGCAGCTTGTCGGGTGGCGATCGTCGGTGCAGGCAAAATGTCACGGCTGCTGGTGCAACACCTCTTACCGAGAACACCTGCTCAAATCTGCGTTCTGAACCGATCGCTAAATGGTGCTCAGGAATTAGCCAATCAGTTCAAAGAGGCAGATTTACGGCTGCATACGCTGGCAGATTTGCACACGGTGCTAGCAAATTCTGATGTGGTGTTTACCTGCACTGCTGCAACTGAGCCACTGTTAGACCGCGCCAAGCTAGAGATGATTCTGGAGCCAAATCAGCCATTGATGTTGTTTGACATCTCGGTGCCGCGCAACGTCGATGCTGATGCCAACGATTTGTCTCATGTCCAGGCATTTAACGTAGATGACTTGAAAGCAGTAGTGGCGCAAAACCAGGAAAGCCGCAGGCAGATGGCAATGGAAGCGGAAGCGCTGCTGGAAGAAGAAGTTGAGGCGTTTGAGGTGTGGTGGCGATCACTTGAAACCGTTTCCACCATCAGCAGCCTCCGAGACAAAGTCGAAACTATCCGGGAGCAAGAGTTAGAGAAAGCGCTGTCCCGCCTGGGAACAGAGTTTGCCGAAAAGCACCAGGACATCATCGAAGCCCTTACCAGAGGTATCGTCAACAAAATTCTGCACGACCCGATGGTGCAGCTTCGTGCCCAGCAAGACATTGAGGCACGACGCAAGGCAATGCAGACGCTGCAAGTTCTGTTTAACCTGGAAGGTGCCTCGAACGAGCAGTATAGTTAGGGGCTAGGAACTAAGACTAGGGGCTAGAAACTTAAGTGTTTAAGCCTTTTTTAGAGGGGTGAATTCTTGGGCTGGTTGCTGTTTTGGAGCCAGCTCAAGAATTCATCCCTCTGTCGCATTAGGATTGGGTTAGGCAATCCTGCCCTAAAGCGATCCCAGAGCAGAATCTATGTTTAGCCACAAGCATCTTCTACCCCAGAAAAAAGCAGACTACTGGCGCTGGGCTGTCGGGTTGTTTAGCATTCTGTTTCTGCTGGATCTGGTCAGTTTTCTGATTGCTGAGGGGTTGTGGTTTCAGACGGTTGATTCTCTCCAGGTGTTTTGGGTGCGCGTGCAAACTCAAGGTCTGTTGGGTTTGCTCGCGTTTGGACTGAGTGCGAGTTTGCTATTGAGTAATTTGGCGATCGCCCGTCAACACGCCTGGTTAAAACCGCCCGATGATGCTGATCAGTCAGCCCCGGCAAGAATGGGGTTATTGCAACTTCTGCCATTGACTTTGAGTCTGAGCTTGATTATCGGCGTGATGCTGCTCTATCACGGGCAGGTGGCGGTGAGTCACTGGCATCCTCGGCTCAGTTTGTATAGTGATAATTCTCAAATTCCGGTTAAGTTTCAGCCAGAGTTAGTTTGGCAGATTGGGCAAGAGTTAAGTACTCAGCTCTGGCAGGTGGGGTTTATGGTGGGGCTGGCGATCGCCCTGTTGATTTACCCGCAGCCACTCCTAGTGGGAGCGGCAATTCTGATGAGTCTTGCGTTTGGACTGGTGATTTCAGAACATTGGGCAAAAGTCTTGCCCTACTTTAACCCGACCTCGTTTGGAGAAGTCGATCCGCAGTTCGGACAAGATATTAGTTTTTATATATTCAAACTCCCCGTCTGGGAATTGCTGGAGTTTTGGCTGATTGGGCTATTAACTTTAGCATTTGTTTCAGTTTTGCTGATTTATCTGCTGTCGGGAGATAGCCTCAGTCAGGGCAGGTTTTCTGGGTTTTCGGCAACTCAGCGGCGACATCTTTATGGACTGGGCGGCGGACTGATGTTGGCGATCGCCCTCAGCTATTGGCTCGATCGCTACACCCTGCTTTACTCCAGACAAGGCGTTGTCTATGGCGCAAGTTACACCAACGTCACAGTCCAGCTTCCTGGTTACACCATTCTTAGCCTTTTGGCAGCCCTGATTGGCGCATTTTTGCTGTTTCGCACCCTCTTCTGGACAGCGGCAAGGAGCAATATTTCCCAGCGAGTGTCAACCCGTCAAACGGCATCCCACAAACATCCAGCTTCAACCCCGTCTCGCCCTTTACCCCTCGTTCTCGTCGGGTACCTGCTATTGGCGGCAATGGTCGCGGTTCCTTTGCCGCTTGCCGTACAGCGATTTGTCGTGCAGCCAAATGAGCTAGAGCTAGAGCGACCTTTCATTCAGCGCACGATCACCCTGACGCGCAAAGCGTTCAATCTGGATCAGATTGAGGTTGAAACTTTTGTTCCAGAAGACAACCTGACTACTGAAGAAATTCAGCGAAATGATCTAACGATTAGCAATGTTCGGCTGTGGGATACTCGCCCACTGCTACAGACGAATCGGCAGCTTCAACGAATTCGACTGTACTACGAATTTCCGGGGGCTGACATTGATCGCTACACCTTACTCAACGAAGCGGGTGAAACCGAACGACGGCAAGTGCTAATTGCGGCACGGGAGCTAGACTACAATTCGGTTCCAGCAGAAGCTCAAACTTGGGTCAATAAGCACCTGATCTACACACATGGTTACGGTTTTACGCTCAGTCCCGTGAACACAGCCGGACCAGGTGGCTTACCTGACTATTTTGTTCGAGGAATTGAGCAAATTCCCAGCAGCGATCGCATTCGTGACAGCATTCCCCTGGATAATCCTCGAATTTACTACGGTGAATTAACTAATACCTATGTGATGACGCAAACGCGGGTGAGTGAGCTAGACTTTCCCAGCGGCAGTGAGAATGTCTACAACAGCTATGACGGTCTAGGCGGCGTCGACATTAGCGGCTTTGGGCGACGACTGATTTTTGCTAAGCACCTGCGCGACTGGCAAATGATGCTGACTGAAGATTTTACGCCCCAAACTCGGCTGCTGTTTCGGCGCAACATCATGAGTCGGGTAAGAGCGATCGCCCCCTTCTTGCACTATGACCGTGACCCTTATCTGGTAGTGGCAAACGCAGGTAATGGGCTGGGAATAGACACTGCAGACTCAACTCCTAACTACCTGTATTGGGTGATTGATGCTTACACCACGAGCGATCGCTACCCCTATTCCGACCCTGCCGACAATGACTTCAACTACATTCGCAACTCCGTCAAAGTCGTTGTGGATGCCTACAACGGCAAAGTTCATTTCTACGTTGCAGACCCCGAAGATCCCATTATCAATACCTGGGGCAAGATTTTCCCCAATATGTTTCAGCCGCTCGACCAGTTGCCCACTGCTTTACTGAGTCACATTCGCTACCCGCAGGATTTTTATCGCGTCCAGTCTGACCAGTTGATGACCTATCACATGACTGACCCGCAAGTGTTTTACAACCGGGAAGACCAGTGGCGTGCGCCCAACGAAATCTATGGAGATGAGCAACCGTTGGTAGAGCCTTACTACCTGATCATGAAACTACCTGCGGAAAACAGCGAAGAATTTATCCTGTTGCGCCCCTTTACACCCGTGCAGCGCAACAACATGATTGCGTGGCTAGCAGCTCGTTCAGATGGGGCTGGCGAATCCTCACCTAACCTTAACCGCTATGGCAGACTGTTGCTCTATCGTTTCCCAAAGCAAGAACTGGTGTACGGACCAGAGCAAATTGAAGCGCGAATTAACCAAGATCCAGTCATTTCTCAGCAAATTTCGCTTTGGAATCGGCGCGGCTCCAGGGCAATTCAAGGCAATTTGCTGGTGATTCCGATTGAACAATCTTTGCTCTACATCGAGCCACTTTACCTGGAAGCAGAGCAAAACCAACTCCCCACGCTCGTCAGGGTGATTGTTGTCTATGAAAATCGGATTGCGATGGCAGAAACGCTGGAACAGGCACTAGCAGGAATTTTTCAACCTGATACAAGTAATACACCCACGATCGTGCGTCCTGTAGGAGAACTCTTGCCGCCCGAGGGAGGAGCTTTGTCGCCTTGACAGATTACTATGTTTTCTGAACGTGAAACCTTCTGTTTCGTGTTCAAAATTAAACACATCTCCATTCAGCAATGCCAGCTGAGGCGCTATATGCTGAGAGAAGGAGCCGCTGAGCAATGACCTATGCAAATTTACCTGGACTATAGTGCCACTACACCCACTCGCCCAGAGGCGATCGCCCAAATGCAGCAAATCTTCACGCAGCAGTGGGGCAATCCTTCTAGCCTGCATGAGTGGGGGCAACGAGCTGCGACTGTAGTGGAGCGAGCCAGAGTCCAGGTAGCGGATTTAATCAATGCAACGCCGGATTCTATTATCTTTACGGCTGGCGGCACCGAAGCAGACAACCTGGCAATTATGGGTATTGCACAGCAGTATTCAGTGCCTCAGCATTTGATTATCTCCAGCGTGGAGCATTCTGCAATTTCAGAGCCCGCACGCCTGTTAGAGCAATGGGGTTGGGAGGTGACGCGCCTACCCGTGAATGCTCAGGGACGAGTCAATCCTCAAAATTTGCAGGCAGCACTACGGGCAAACACGGTTCTGGTTTCAGTCATTTACGGACAGAGTGAAGTCGGAACCCTTCAGCCAATTGAAACGTTAGGACGGATCGCTCAGGCTCACGGAGCGCTGTTTCACGTAGATGCAGTGCAGGTAGCAGGGCGATTGCCGATTGATGTACGTCGGCTACCCGTGGATTTGCTTTCTCTGTCGAGCCATAAGATCTACGGTCCCCAAGGAGCAGGGGCGCTGTACGTGCGTCCAGGCGTTGAACTCATGCCGTTGCTAAATGGCGGTGGGCAAGAATTTAAGCTGCGCTCTGGGACGCAGGCGGTTCCAGTGATTGCTGGATTTGGCATTGCAGCTGAACTCGCGGCTGAAGAGATGGCAACCGAAACGCCTAGATTGATTCAACTGCGCGATCGCCTATTTGATCAACTGGCAGACGTACCGGAACTAATGCCCACGGGCGATCGCCTGCATCGATTACCCCACCACGTCAGTTTTTGTTTACTCAATGCTGATGGCGAAAAGCTCAGCGGTAAAACCTTAGTACGGCAGATGAACCTGGCTGGAATTGGCATCAGTGCCGGCTCAGCCTGTCACAGCGGCAAGCTCGTCCCCAGTCCAATCCTGGTAGCAATGGGATATGGCGATCGCACCGCTAAGAGCGGCATTCGCCTCACGCTTGGACGACCGACTACTCTTGAAGACATCGATTGGACAGCCCTGGTATTAAAACAAATCTTGCAGCGAGTCGCCCCTGCTCCCGTTTGTGGCGCTTGTCCTGGCATGTCTTGAGGTATGACTGTTCCCCTGGTATAGCAAGCAACTTGCCCTTTCGACAGAGGTTCAGAGAAATTGCAGCAATTACGCTGCATATCAGTAGAAGGATAAGACTCGGGTAGACAACTGGGAGCTTTACCCACCCAGGGAAAGCAGCTTCAGATTGATCTGTTAGCTGCATCGGATGCGGTAGCATTTCTGATTTAAAGCCCTCAAGAGCCTCCAGCTTGGTGTAAAGCTCTCAGATTACTTTTATTACCCTCAACTTCTTGCCTGACAGAGCATCTTCAGGTCTAGCTAAGAAGCTTATCTTGAACTGGAATTTTAACATCAAGGTTTTCTCACCATGAATCGACTGAATTGCAAAGATTTAATCAAAAGAGCAACTGGCGTTGTTGGTGTTGCCACACTGACTTCCCTGATTGGTCTTCCTGGACTGGCACAAGTCAATCCCAGACCTAGCATCCTTAACGAAGCGCCTTACAACAACAACGCTACCGGGGCAACAGGTGAGTTAAATCCTAATCCCGGTGTTTTTAATGAAGCCCCTTACAACGGTTCCACAACTCCCGGAGCCGTACAGGCTTCTCCCGCAACTACACCTGCCAGCCAAACTCCAACTACTCTATCTGCGGCTCCTGTCAGCAGCTTAGATCAGCAGTTCATGATCATGGCTGCTCAAGGCAACAATGCTGAGATCCAAACTTCGCAGTTGGCGCTAGACCGTTCTGAAAACGAAGAAGTGAGACAATTTGCTCAGCGGATGATCCAGGAACACACTCTGGCAAACCAGCAGCTACAGCAAATTGCTTCCCAGTATGGAACAAACCTGCCTGCTGACCCTGGTCCATTGAACCAGGCGATCGCCGAGCAACTGGCACAGCTTTCTGGCTCAGAATTTGATCGGGCTTACATGGGTGCACAAACTAACGCTCACCTAAGAACGGTCGCCCTGTTCCAAACCCAAATTCAGCAAGGACAGGAAGAATCTCTGAGACAGTATGCAACCCAATTGCTGCCATCGGTCGCAGACCACTACGAAATGGCAAGCACCATGGTGCAACAGTACCGCGCTGACGAGCCTAGCCGTCCGCTTCAGTAGTCCCAGAGACTCAGCCTGATTCAGTCTGAATTTAAAAAGCTGCGCTCCTGTGGAGCGCAGCTTTTTACCTTTCATTTACCTTTCATCCTCAATCCAGGTCAGTTTGTAAGACAGCGGCGATCGCCTTCGATGCCTTTGTGCGAAACTCCTGCACATCCACACGGCTCAGTAGCCAAACTGCGACAAGCATTCCGATCGCCTGACAGGCAAAAACCAAACTAAAGGCAGGGAGCGGACTTTGAAACAAATTTCGTCCCAAGTCGAGCAAAGCTCCTCCTGCGACCGTTGCAGTTGCTTGAGATAGAGCCTGGGACAGTCCCCAGGCACCCACAAATGTCCCGGCAGTTTCTGCTGCGGTCAGGTCTAACATCAGGCTCACCGCACCGTTTGTCAAAATGCCAGAAGCCAGCCCAAACAGCATCACCGCACTCTTGAGCATGACTTGTGTCTCAGTTAAGCCCGACAAAATTACCAGCACAAAACAGCCTGCGGTGAAAAGACAGCCTAATTGGGCAGTTCTTTGCTTACCTAGACGCGGCACGATGACAAAACCTGAAATCGCCATTCCCGCAAGAATGCCATAGCCCCAAAACTGGTTGAGCCCAGCACTTTCACCAAGCGTCATGCCAAACACTTCACGAGCGTAAGGTTCCAGTACGGGCTGCTGTAAAAATAGGCTGATTGTCATTACCATCAGAAAGGTGAAGAAAATTGCCGTTTGTCGGGAAGCCGTGAGAACTTTGAGGGCTGCGCCAAGGGTAATTCGATCTTCCCGTTCGGCAATCGTGGAGCGCGATTGATAGTGGGAATATTTTTTCTCAATCCCAAAGGTTGCCAGCACTCCTAATCCCACAACGGCGATCGGGAAAATAGTAAAGAGGCGATTAATAGAAGGCTGCAACGTCTCTGGAGTGATGCCTTCAAGCATTTTTTCGCCTGCGATCGCCCCCGCTACAATACCCACGATTAGCATTGCCCAGACAATGCCAACTAGCTTTGAGCGGTTTTCTTCCTCCGACACATCCACCAGCAGCGCTGTAAATGGAGTCGAACTGGAGCTAATACACAGCCCGTATAACGCAAACATAAACGCCAGCAATGCTGCCCAACCCGTACTTTGGGCCGTCCAACCCGCAACGGTACTGGCTCCCAATTGCCAAACAACCTGTACTGCTAGATACAAGCAAACCGCCTGAAGCGCCAGTCCAAGCCAGATATAACCCGTGCGATGGTGTCCCAAAATGGGTCTGGAGTCTGACATGTACCCAAACCAAATTCGCGCAGGGGCAACGAACTGATACATGGCGATCGCCCCCGCCGCGATCGTTCCTGGAATTCTTAACTCCGAAATCAAAACCTGGTTTAGTACACCCAGGGTCAATAATGACAGCAGCCCCAATCCCATTTGGAATAATCCCAGGCGGAACATTGTAAACAGCCCAATTTGAGGAACTGCCCTATCTGCTGTGGGTTGAGCAAGCTGCTCATCTGAAAAATTACCTGTCGCCATATTTATAAAACTTCAGTTCTAAAGTTATCAAGCTTTGCTAAAGGATCATCCTGTGGAAGCGTTTCTCTACTCCTTACGATAGAGAATGTTCACGTCCTTGTTAAGAGGCGAACGATGTTAACTTTCACAAGGAACAAAACCATCCATGAGTTTGTTAGGAAACATTATCTGGTTAATCTCTCGCCAGACAACACTTTAAACTGCTGGTTATTGCTCTACTTCCCTTCGGACAGGACTTGCATTAAAAAGCGGTTCTCAAGGTAGAGGCAAGATAAAGTTTTGTAAAGTTACACTCATAGATATCTAACTCTAATTAAGTGGAGGATACTTTGAGTACACAAACCGCACAAACCATTACGCTTGGTACTAATGGTCCAACAGTAGCCGCCCTATGTATTGGGACCTGGGCTTGGGGCGATAAGCTGTTTTGGAGCTATGGCAGAGATTACGATGCAGCTCAGCTTCAAGAAGCATTTAAAGCAGCCTTGGATGCTGGGGTGAATTTCTTTGACACCGCAGAAATCTACGGCTTCGGTGAGTCTGAAAAACTGCTGGGACAATTTATGCAGCAGGCATCACAGCCTGTACAGATTGCTACTAAATACATGCCGTTTCCCTGGCGCTTTAGTGGAGATGCGATCGCCAATACTCTAACCGAAAGCCTCAAGCGCTTGCAGGTTGGTAGCATTCCGCTCTATCAGGTACACATGCCGTTTGACTTTTTCATGAGCAAAAAGACGCTCATGGAAGCTCTAGCAGCAGAGGTCAAACGCGGTCGAATCGGGGCGATTGGTGTCAGTAACTACTCGGCTAGCCAAATGCGAGAGGCATACCAACTGCTGTCAGCACAGGGCGTTCCTCTGGCAGTCAACCAAGTGCCCTACTCCTTGCTGGGTCGGCAAATCGAGACAAACGGCGTGATGGATGCGGCGCGTGAGTTGGGAGTAACCGTTCTGGCATACAGTCCTTTAGCTCAGGGATTGCTGACCGGCAAGTACACGCCAGAAAACCACACCACACCGACAGGGGCACGTCGGATTGATCCTCGCTTCAGCCGTGATGGGTTAGAAAAAATTGCGCCTTTGATCAACCTACTGAAGCGAATTGGGGAAAAGCGCGATCGCACCCCCGCTCAAGTTTCACTCAACTGGCTGATCGCTCAAGGTAATGTGATTCCGATTGCAGGAGCAAAAAACGCAGAACAGGCGCGGCAAAACGCGGGTGCGTTGGGCTGGAGTCTCGACGAAAACGAAATCGCCGAACTCGACCTAATCACCCGTTCCTACCGATAAAGTTAGGTGTAGGGTTTGGTCTTTAAGACATGAAGCTTTGGTCAGACTGGGGATTTAGCCGCGCTGGATGGCGCAATAGTCAGCGGGGTGAATATTGGGTTGTAGCACAAGCGTTACTGATAGTAAGTTTTGTGCTGCTGCCCGTCTACCGACCCGTTGAGCTAGCTCTGTCTCCTGAGTGGCTTTACCTCAGTTGGGCAGTTGCAGGGGCTTTGGGAGTAGGGGCGATCGTCTTCTTCATCAAAGGCATTCTAGACCTGGGCAATAGTCTTACCCCGCTCCCTTATCCTAGAGAGGACGGACAGTTAGTTCAGACAGGCGTATATGCGATCGTGCGTCACCCGCTTTACAGTGGACTGATTTTGGCAGCTTTGGGCTGGACAGTTTTTCAGTTCAGTCTGCCTCATCTGGTTGGCGCGCTAATGTTTGTTCTATTTTTTGATGCAAAAGCAGCCCGTGAAGAAAACTGGCTGATGCAAAAATATCCAGACTATGCAACCTATCGTCAAACCGTAAAGAAGCTGATTCCCTGGCTGTATTAAAGTGCCTCAACTTTACAACAACCCTTAAGAGCTAGGAGTGTATTGCAGCGATCGCTCCTCTGCGGTCAAGTTCGCCTCATTTACATCCCGTCGTAGCACCTGCCCAGTAGGGCTAGCAATCAAGCGGGGAAGCTGCTGCATATCCACCAGTTCCATCGTTCTCATGTCATAGGTAGTGTAGATCGTTTCCTGTGAGTCTAAACCGACATCAACCACCGTTAATGTCTTTTGTGGCGCTAAGTTGCCGTTGAGCAAGCGACGGGCACCAGAACCCAAAAGACCGGAATACAGTAACTCAAGCTGACCCCGATGCCCCGGATAGTAGGCATGATTGTGTCCACTAACGTAAGTGTGAACGTTGTGACGCTCCATTAGGGCGCGTAGCTCTTCTGCTCCGCTCAGATATTCCCCTGGCTCATCTCGCCCAACCGAAATTCCATATAGCGGCAAATGCCCTATCGCAATCCGCAGTTTGGCAGCTTTTGCCGCCTCTGATTCTAACGCTTGCTCAGCCCAAGCCAGCTGTTCTGCCGGGATAGTTGCCGATGATGCGTCCCAAGTTAAGAAGAAAACACCATTTTGTTGAAAGGTGTAATAGAAAGGGAAACCCGCTCGATCGACAAATTCAACCCCCGGATCATGGCTAGGATTGTTCCAATAAGCAGCAGCGATATCCCGGTCCTGTTGGTAAAGTAGCGTCCCGTCGCTGGCGATCGCCCCCGATGCATCGTGATTACCCAAAGTGAAACCGTAGGGAATGTTTGCATTTCGCAGTGGCGCAGCGACATGCTGATCAAATGCTGACCACATTGCTTCAACCTGGGCACGGGGCAAAGACGCATCCTGACCTGCAATCATGTCACCACCACAAAGAACCAGGTTGGGTGCCCAAAAGGGAATCAGCGAAATGGCTTTGTCTACTTCAGGTTCATAGTCGGTAGAGCCATACTGACTGTTGAGGTCGCTGATCACGACAATGCGGGCATCGCCTCTAGGCGGATTAAACAATCCTTCGCTGCCCGGTACGTTTTGAGATACCGGGGTTGGAGTCGCCTCACTCACAGGGCTAGGAGGTTGAGCTTGGGAGGTTTGGGAGGTGACGGGCTGCTGCTCAGTGCTACTGGCAATGATGCGATTGACCAACAGAGCCAGACTACATCCGCCAACGGCTCCACCTAACACCAAGAACTGACGACGTTTAAGACTCATATTCCCAAAGCTAAACCTGTTGCGACACCAATCCTACCTTACTCACACTGCCACTCAAGTTTAAGGGGGCTGTCATAGTGATAGATTGACGTGAGGGGGCAACGATGAGACCGATCGCGTCCGACTGCTTTTTGCTACGCTGAGTTGCTGCATTCGTCGTCGCCCTTAAGCATTGCTGCCCACCAGGGAGGAGTTATGACACCGGATCAGTCAAAGCGTCCAAAGCCAAACCAGCAAAAATTTTGGCAGCAAATCCAGCCTGTCCTTAAAACTCAAAGTCTTCGAGCTTTGCGAACTACGATCCAGGTGCTCGAAGGAATTGTAGAAGAGCTGGAGAAAACACCTGCACCGACTCAGGCAAAATTGTCACCCCCTACAAAACAATCTGCATCTGGAATCAAAGCGGCTCCGGTTGAAACCCTAGAATTTCCAGCTGCACCAACCATGCCAGCAGCTGAGCTGATCGCTAAGCCAGACGAAATTGCTTCAACGCCACCGGAAGTTAAATCTCTTGAAGATGACGATGACAATATCTGGGGCATGGACGAGAGCTTGTCCTTGGATGAACAATCTACTTTAGGTAAACCGACAGAGGCGATCGCCCCTCCCACACCTACTCCTTCAGCCACTCCGCTAACCAGCAGAGCTAATACGCCACTGCCTGCTTCTCAAGGCAGCTTGTGGGCAAAATGGGTAGCGGTGCTTGATTGGGCGCGCGATCGCCTCCCCGATTCGATCAGTGACAGACTATCGGACGCTGTTCTTACCAGTATTGCTGGTGGAGTTTTGGTGCTGCTGGTGTGGACAACGTCTGCCCTGCTACCCAATCAGGCTGAAGAAATAGCTCAAGCACCTCCCGTACAATCGTCTCCCGTAGTTAAACCCACGCCTTCTCCCCAGCTTAAACCCACGCCTTCTCCCCAGCTTAAACCCACGCCTTCTCCCCAGCTTAAACCGACTCCCTCTCCTCAACCCAGCCCGCCAAAACAGGTTGCTCCGGCTCCGACACCCATCGTTGTTCCACCTACTCCAAAACCCACTCCTTCTCCTTCCCCTGTCGTCTCACCGCCTCCAGCTCCACCTCCTTTAGAACTGACTCCCGAACAAAGCTTGATTGCGGCAATTCAAGACCAGGTGGCAGAAGTCACAAATCGCTACGCCAATGGGTTTATTCAATCCATTCAGGCAAACTTCCGTGAGAGTCGGCTAATCGTCAAGGTTAGTATGGGCTGGTATGAGCTAAGTGGCGATCGCCAAAACAAACTGGCTGACGAAATGCTGAAACGAGCACAAGAACTTGACTTCAGCAAATTAGAAATTACTGATACTCAGGGCATACTGCTTGCCCGCAGTCCCGTTGTTGGACCAAGCATGATCATTCTTCAAAGGGAAATGAAAACTAAACTTCCTGCATAAATCATTTTTTGAAGCGTGAATGGTGGTGCGGCTTCGCCGCACCACCATTCACGTAAAAGATTTACTGATCAGGTCTAGCCTCTCTGGTAGCGCATTCCGGGTAGTTGAGAGACAAAGCCCATGAGTTCCAGTTGCACTAGGGCACTGAGAACTGAACCGGTGGGTAGCCCAGATTCCTGAGCAATTACATCAAAAGACGTGGGTTCTGATGGAACTGCCTCCAGAACTTGTTTAATCTCAGGTTCCAGGTCGGTCAGCTGTTCGTCCAGAAGCGAGAGTTGGGAAGGAGGGGAGGGCATGACTTGCAGCCGAGGCATTGCACCCAGCATTTCTAGCAGATGACTTTCACCCAAAATGACGTGAGCGCCTGTATTCAGCAATTCCAGGCAACCTTTAGAACGAGGGTTATCCAATGATCCGGGGAGGGCGTAGACATCGCGGTTATAGTCAGTTGCCAGTCGAGCGGTGATCAAGGCTCCCGATCGATGGGGCGCTTCTAGCACCAAAATGGCACGGCTGAGTCCGGCAATGATGCGATTGCGGCGCGGGAAGTTAGCTCGATCGGGCTGGGTACCTGCGGGATATTCGCTAACGAGGAGTCCCTGTTCGGGAATTCGTTTGGCTAGATTGCGGTTTGACCAGGGATAAACGACATCAACGCCTGTGCCCAAGACAGCGATGGTGCGTCCACCTGCGTTGAGGCAGCTCTGGTGAGCTTCGGTATCCACGCCATCAGCCAAGCCGGATACGACGATGAACCCTGCCTGTGCTAGGGAATCACTGAGTTTGCGAGTCCAACGTCTGCCGTAGTCTGAAGGGTCACGGGTGCCAACGATGGCGATCGCTGGCACCTTCCCCTGGTTCTCTTCTGGAACGACGTTACCGCGATAGTAAAGCACGGGCGGCGGATCAGGAATTTCTAGTAGCAGTCGAGGATAATCGGCATCGGCAGGCGTCCAAAAGTAAGGATTTACCTTTTCATGCTCTTGCAAAATCTCATCAGGATGAAAGCGCGATCGCCTGCTTGCCACGACTGTCGCAGTGTGAGGGCCAAACCCTTCCACCTGCTCTAGTTGTTTGGGGCTGGCTTCCCAGGCTTCTGCCAGACTATCGAAATGGTGATGGAGGCGCATCAGGAGAGTTGGCCCCACTCCTTCAATGCGTGACCAGGCTAGCCAGAATGCACGTTCCCCCAACTGACGCTCCTTAAATGTGACTGAGTCTCAGAAAATTAAAGATTCACTCAACTGCTGCCTGCTGCTTTAAATAAACGAAAACGCTCTTGTCACCAATGTCAGGCGGAATGGGTTGAACTACTTTGCGTAGCGCAAACACGACAAATAAAGCAGCCCAAAGCCCCAGCAGAACTTGCTCTAAAGGAACTGACAAAATTCCAAACAGGTGCCCTAGCAGCAACAAAGGAACCAGAGGGGTCAGCAGCTTGGTTTCAAGACGGTTAAAGCAAAATGCTTCTTTGAAGAAGATACCCGTCAGAGCCGCAAAGATAAAACCAATGCCCAAGATCGTGGTGGGTTGGTGGTAGACCGCCAGAGCAAGGGGTTCGCTGTGAGTGAGGGCAATGGCGATCGCTGCCACAGTGCCAGCCAGCCAAAAAGCCTGCAATGCTCGGTGCAACGGTGCGAGGTAGATGTGAATCGTTAGCAGACTCACCGCTAACCCTATAGAAAAGCAGATATAGAGAACGTTCAAAGCGACAGGAACAAAGGTGTAGTCAGCAAATTTCAGCACCAGAAGAGTTCCCAATGCAAAGCTGAGAGCTGCTGCCATTAGCCCTGCCCGATAGATGATTACGCCCTGGCGATCGCTCTCTGTGATCGTAAATTCGCCAAACTGCCCCTGATAAACTTCTGAATCAGCATTCTGGATAGTGGTCATTGTGTTCCCTCTTCGCAGTGCATTTGTTGTAGCGAATTCTGGTTTTAGGCTCTGCCTGTATTTTAACCAAGTAGGAGGGACAGAATTTTACTTAAAAGTTGTTCAAGCGTAGAACACAAGCTGCACAGAGCTCCCAACGGTCAAATGTAGTTGAGCATCAGCGCTGCCGCCACTGACTGCAATTTCGACCCAACCGTGACTGCCAATCAAAGCTAACAAACTGCCAGGAGAACTATCTGCATAGGTTTGTTTCCCTGGAATCGTCAATTCTGCGATCGCCACTGACCAATTCTTATTAAGAATTTCATATCCAGGAATGTTGGTAATCAGATTGCCAAAATGGTCAATGTGCTGAATTGTGCCTGCGATCGCCCCTTCGGTTCTTATACAGCTCGCTAAAGGGAATTGCTTGAGGGAAGCTAGATCAATCGCAGTTCCCAGTTTCTCTAAAGGAACACCTGAAGCAAGATGTGCCCCCACCGGGGCAAAGATGTCACGTCCGTGAAATGTTGCGCTTGGCTCAGAGGTGCGCCAGTAATTAGAATTCGTTAGCTCAACCGCAGCGATCGCCAAATGCTGATCGAGAACGCCGCTAAACAAACCATTGTCTGGACCTACTAAGAATCCATCTTGAAGCTGAATAGCGATCGCCCTTCTCTCACTTCCTACACCTGGATCGACGACCGCTATATGTACTGTTTCTTTAGGAAAGTACGGATATGCGTTCAGTAGATGAAATCTTCCCGCTGCAATATTTTGGGGTGAAATTTGGTGAGTCAGGTCAACGATGGTTAGGCTTGGGTTAACTTGGGCGATCGCCCCTTTCATCACTCCCACATAAACATCCTGCAAACCAAAATCACTCAGCAGCGTGACTAATCGCCCTGGCAACACCTCATTCATAGGAAGGCTTGAGAAACGGCTTCTGTGTTGATTCTATTGGTTTCCAGCTTACTCAAACAACTGACGCATTCTATTTAGAGAAATGCAATTTGGTGTCCCTGACTCCTCTACACCCCGTTCTGAGTCAGCGAATAAATCTGCGATCGCCGCGTTACTCTACACTTCGTTGAGGTGCTTTTCGTACAAAACCTCATAGGGCTGATATCCAGATTTTTGATAAAACTTAGCTGCAGATTCGTTACTGCATAATAGACCCACTCTGACAATTTTCAAATGCAAGTCAAAAAAGTGCCGTTCAGCCGCTCGCATCAACTCAGCCCCTGCCCCGTATTTTCGCATCGTAGGGACAACATACAGATCGGAAATATAACCGTACTCCCGCTCTTGTTCAACAATATGGAGGTCGCCTTCATCGAGTTTTTCAACGAAACAAACGACAAAGCCGACGATGCCCTCTTGAGACTCTGCTACATAAATCTGACCATTTTGCTGTTCAACGGTTTCTTCGAGATACGCCAGATGAGCATCACCCATCTCAGAACCTGGTGTCCTGTTGGGAGATAACTCACGTTCAGCATCTTGAAGTGCTGCCATTAACGTAACTAGAAACAGTCGGTCTTCAGATTTAGCAGTACGAACCGTAAAACTAGACAATAGCCATGCCTCTCAACTCTCATATAAGATAGTTCAGAGAGGACTACCGCACTGAGCCTGTAATTGACTTTCTGATAAACCAAAGTTTTGCTGGCGACAGAGCAGCACTTGTGCCATGCGCTGCTGAACGTATAAGCGGTGTGCAAACCAGCCAAGGGGCGCACCTAGAAGGATTGCACCAAGGGCAACGCCAATCAGCAGGCTGTTGAGCAAATCTCGCCGCCGAATCCGTTCTCTCTCGTGATGATCATGCTCTGGGGCAACTGTTGAACGTTCCATCGGAGTTATCCACCGGGGTGATAAACAGATCACCTTCTAGCTAAACAACTAAAACTTGAAACTTTATCTCTCTTAAGGTGAAGGTCGTTTGCGCAATAGACAGAGCTTAGACTCAGTCCGCTTCTACGCTGTAAGAGTCTGGTTAATCTAACGTCCGATATAGGTGCTGCTATTCGAGACAGCATTAACATGACTTTCAGTTGTATTTTTGGATAGAGCAGATGACCTCTCAATTGAACCGTGACTTAGAGAAAACTGAAGCGAAGGGAGCCTCACTGTTTGATCGCACCTTTCGAGACAGCGAAGGCAACATTGTAATTGCTCAGATGCCCAATCTGCCTATTCTGCTTGGTTCAGCAGCAGCTTTCCTTCAATTTGTGCTGCCCAGTGGCAAAATCCAAACCGCGTTTGCTCTAATCGCGTTCGGCACTCTGTTCACCTGGGCATGGCAAGAACTGTTTGAGGGAGTTAATTATTTTCGGCGATCGCTTGGTTTACTCGGATTAGTCAGTCTGATCGCGATAGGACTTAACCTCATGGGAGTGTGAGTCTCTGAAGCGAACTCACTAAGCGAATCGCCCCACTCACACTGCGATCGCCACTCAACAGTTTTATTACTCACGTCCTGGCTTGCAATCTGCAAAACCTAATGCCTGTGTATCGAGAAAACTTGCGATCGCACTCAAGGTTGAAAGCGGAGGTGCTGAAGCGATCGCACTTGAGCAATAGTTTCAAAATCACGATCGTTGTGAATCAAAAGTAAATTGTTTTCTAAAGCTGCTTGAGCAATACAGCAATCAATTGGGCTACGAACGGTAAGTCCTTGTCGCCGTAGCTCGTAGTGAATGCGGGCAGCCGCTTGCCAAGAATAGGGCGTGAGTTCGACGTAGCTTTGGGCTTCAAGATAATTAGCAAGAAGAGTCCACTCTTGCTCGTTTAAGCTCCCTTGCAGTAATTCAAGCTGAGTGAAGCGGGTCAGTAAAATGTCGCGGTTAGCAATTAGAGTCTCAAGTTGCTGACGGCTTTGACCGCTGCGATCGCGAAAAACACTAATCCAAACAGATGTATCAATCAGCAACATGACGAGTTTCGCGCAGAGCTTTGTGGTCAAAGTCTGAACTGAACTGAATTTGTCCTGATAGGTCGAGAAGATTTCTCTTGCGGCGCGATCGCACAAGCTCTTGCAGAGCAAGTTTGATTAGTTCTTCTTGAGTGGTAAGGCTAGTAAGTTCGAGGGCTTCATTGACGAGTCCTTCGTCGAGATTTAGAGTAATTTGCATAAGACAACTACTAGGGAAATTGGTTCCAGGAGTGATCAATTTGAGTCTAGTGTAGCTAAACCTCACGCTCTGTTTTTACCATTTCTGTCACGTCATCTGTTCAGGATCTTTCAATCTGCTGTATGTAGCGGTGTGATCGCCTGTCACTAATGCTTCTTAGAAAATGGCGATCGCACCCCTCAAATTACGATCGCCACTCAACAGTTTTATTGCCCGTGTCCTGGCTTGCAATCTGCAAACCCTAACGCCTCTGTATCGAGAAAACTGGCGATCGCCATCTCAATCACTGCTTCGATGGGGTACTCAATTTCAGCAGCATGAGCAATGAGAGCGGTACGAATTCGGTCCGGTAAACGCCCTAAGATCACTTCGGCATCAGTGGGGGAAAGTTGCTCTTGAAGTTTAGCTTGCATCAGCTTTACCTTTCGGTTGGAATTTGGACGTTATATGGAGGTTCAGTGGCTCTCAAAATGATGGCTTCTAGCTCCAATAGTAACGCAGGGTTCCCCCAGTAAGAGACCGTTTGCACTGCAATCCGAATATCTTCATCGCTATACTTATCGAGCCATGCCCACAAGAAAGCTTTGTGTCCACCACTGAAGCGTCCTCGTAAACTCTTCGTTTTACCGATGTAGAGCAATCCGTCGGTTCTGTGCCTGATTGCATAGATGCCAGGACGAGCAGGAATGTTTTCAAATTCACGGTTTAACGGTTGGCACTGTTCAAAAGAAGTGAAGGCGATCGCATCCAAAATCTTCCGAGCTTGAACTTGAAGTTCAAAATCATTTGCTGGCATGAGAGCAAGAGGGCGATTACACAGAAGTTATGCTCTCACGAATTCTGTTACAGTCTACGATCTCGCTACAGATAAGATGTGAGAATCTTTAACAAGATGGCGATCGCCCCACTCACAATGCGATCGCCATCCGATGACTGCTTCGATGGAACAATCAATTTCAGCAGCACGAGCAATCAGCGCGAATCGCTACTCTTTAGTAATTATGTTTAGTAATTATGCATTAAATAATTTTTGAAGAGGAGACAGGTTAGTTGTCCAATAAAAGAATGCATTTGCTTGTTGGCAATGTAGTCTGTGAGATGGCGATCGCACTAGTTCCTATATTTTTTAGGCAAATAGCACGTCCTACAAGACGGTACGCACTGTTAAGCAATCAAAGTTACAGGTTTAACACGTACAAATCTATTTCACTCTCTGTACCATATACGCACACACTGATGCCAACTGACAGAGCCAGCAGAATACTCTGCTACATACAGACCATCATTCATATCTTGTGAACTGTATTTGGGTAAAACAACCGTTTCAACGTTTATTACCTGTATTGGATTATGTTCAATCCACTGATTCATGGCACTAACAACCGCAGAAAAGGGTTCAACCTCTGTAGGTCTGCCGAGAAATCCCCATGCTGTAGCTTGAGGAGCAAAGTCTTTGTACTTAATCAACTTATTCACCTCTTTAGAGAAAACAGCCACAAGTGTTTCAAGAGAAGAATAGCAGTACTACAGCAAAACGTAGCGGCAACGGTTAACCTTCGCTACTCTTTAATGGGACATTGAACATTTTTGAAGAAGGGAACAGGTTAGTATGTCCAACAAAATGGTGCGTTTGCTTGTTGGTAATATATTTTGTGAGATGGCGATCGCACTAAGTCTACTACTAGAGACTGAAGAAACTCCTGCAATATTTTGCTTAAAATTTGCCAATAGTATTGGTGTAACAGTGAAACTAGTGCTAATGTACTACTAAAGTGCATGTGCTGCTGTTACACCTATCTGCTATGTTTGCCTAAATTCTGGTAAAGCAAGACAGATTGTCCTGATGCATGAGACTTCCCTGTGGAGAACTAGGTGTCCCTCATTGCAGGATGGTGTTTGTATGGCTTCCAATTATCAAAAGGTAAAAGCGAGAGTTTTCATTTCCATAGTTTTTGAAATTGCAGGTGAGAGTATTAGTACCATGCCTAATCATGAAGAAATAAAGAGTTTACTTGCCCAAGCAGATTTGACAGATGAAGAGAACCAAGAGTTCAGTAGCTTATTCGAGCAATTAGCATTGAAGGTTAAAAATGATGAGGAAGCACTTGCTCTGATTGCAGATAAACTAGATGAGTATAAGAGACGTATATATAACGCTTTAGAAAGTGAACAAATTGACTTTAATCCTAAAACTTTCTACAAAGACACTTAGACTCTAGCTATTAAGGGTATGAGCAGTTATGTTTCTCGTTAACTCACCAAAGTCAAACGAACGAACTACCAGCTAATATCAACTAAGTCTTATGAAAGCTAAAATTTAGCAGCTTCATCATAAGAATATTGATCAATTAGATCAAGAAATTGGTTCAAATAATCAACGATTGTGTTCTTTATAAGTTCAGAGGACAAAGGATCGCTTTTCGGGTAAAAACTGAGTTTTTTGAACTGATCGGATAGGATACAATTCGCTATTGCTCGAACAATTTTTCTGTAGGTTTCTTTATCAGGCTTACCTTTTTCGTTTATATACCTCATGCCGATGGGCTGTATTGGCATGAGGAAGCCAAGGTCGTTATCAATACTGCAAATTAGCCAAGCACTAAGATATGCATATATATCGACTCTAAGTGAATGAAGATCGTTTCCTACTCTGGTTCTTTCAAGAACCTCTTCGAGTTCTAGATTAAGCCCATCTATAATACCTTGTATAGCAAGCTGCTGTAAAAACTCCTTGTTTAAATCATGAATAACGCATCTTACCTCTCTTGAAGCCTTATTATTTCTAAACTCCTCGTCCAACTTCTTCCCAAATGCAAGTCTATCTTCGGAATAGGCTTCTTTTAATTCCGAATTAACCTCTTGAAGTTTTAGATTTTCATATCCTAGAGATTGCTTTAAATAGGAAAGATAGTTTTGATCTAAACGTTGTCTAAGATTTGAGTTCTTAAGCTGAATTCGAAGTGCTTGTACTTCCTGGTGAAATTCATTTCTTACGCTTTCCTCGATACTTTTAGTAGCAGCATCAAATTCAGTTGCTATTACATCTTTAACTAAGTCATATCCTAAGATAACTAAAGTGGCAGTAGTCATCAGCCCAAGAATATCCTGTTCAACTGGGATTTCCCAAACATTTATTGCTGCCAATAGGAAGGTAAAACTGACGGAGAACAAGTAAAATGCAACTAGATGAGTTATGGTTTGCTCTCTTGTCTGAACTATTCTCTTACCTCTAATACGACTATATATCCTCCACCAAGGCTTAGTAACAGCATTTCTCAACTTACTCATAGGAACTTATTCGCTAGTTTTGGTAGATACAAACTGGTCAGTAATGAGCCGCTTCATGTAATCTTGACATTTCTCGTTATCTTATCAAATTCTTTTATCACGGAATATTATTTACTCAGAACAAACACAACATTAACCAGGTACCCTAACCCTAACTACTTCTCCTTTTGATATCCGCACCATTGCCAATGCCCTTATAAACATCCCAACCAGCGCTCAGGAGGATAACAATCTCACTAGACTAATTTGCTTAAACTGGCAATCAGAAATTTCTAATTAGCAAAAATCTTTAACTTAACTGGAAAATTCTAAAATTAGAATGATATTCTCAATCTAATTTAGGGGTATGAGAATTAGACCAACTTATATTTTTCGCATATTAACTCCTGAGTAGAGATTTTGCCTAGATTGTTCAGTATTCTTTCTGGTTTGTTACACATTTTTCAATACTAGTGTACTAACAGCGATCGCTCCCCACCCCACTCCTTGCAAAACAACCAAATCAAAGCCCATTCCTCAAATCTTGCTCCTCTAATAGATAGGCACAAATAGAACGAGGCAGAGTCTCTGGCGCAGTATTGCTAACCGCAGCCCAGCAACGAGACATGAAGCTCCTCAGTTATTGTCATCAACACAAAAGTTTCTGACATCAAGACAGAAACTTCTGACATGGTTACAGAAACTTCTGACATCAAGACAAAACTCGCCGACATCAAGACAAAAACTTCTGACATGGTTACAGAAACTTCTGACATCAAGACAGAAACTTTTGCAAGCATGTCGCTATAGTTTTAGCTGACTTCTAGGTAGACCGACTAGGATTCTAGTGAGAAGGCGATCGCTCCTTCAAATGCCCTCAGAAAATCCACTTAACTTTATTTAAGGAGCAACAAAATTAGTGTGAAAGTTCGGTGAATTGCACACGTATCGTTTCTGAAATTTGCGGGCAATCTATTCCTATAAGTGTTTTATAGGAGCCAAAATTATATGCCTCGTAAGCGTCGTGCATCTCGCGGTCTTGAGAAAGCTGAGCTTCGTGCTGCTGGCTTGAGAGCGATCGATCCTCAACTGAGTTTTGGTAATTCAGTCACGCTGAGTGAGTTCACCCGAACCATTGACCAACTGCGTCTGAGAATGGAAGCTTACAATACTGCTCTAGCCGTGATTGATGCTTCACAAACTGAGATGGCAGAACTGGAGAAGAAGCTAGGCGAACTAGGTGAGAAACTGATGATTGCCGTTGCCTACACCTACGGCAACGATAGCCGCGAATATGAATTGGCAGGCGGCATTCGCAAGAGTGAGCGAGTTCGCAAAATTAGAAAGGGTCGAACTCGTTCAGAGGCAACTAATTCATCTAATGGTGGTTCTTTAACGGCTTAAGTGAGAACTGTTGAGGCGATCGCCCTTCGCTTCAAAAGCGATCGCCCCCATAAACCTTGTACATCGGGTGGGCAAAGCAACACCGCAATTATCTCAAGCAGCACCATACTCTGTATACTGTCGTTTGTAGGGCGGTTGCAAACCCAGCACAATATCTTCTCTGGGAACACCCATTTCAACTAGTTCCTCAGCAGGATTTAAATCTGTCAGGTTTTGCTGAAGCCAAATCTTTCCGTCCTTGATATCAAAATGGACGATACAACGGTAAACTCGGTCAAACTGTTGCCAACCCACATTTATCCACTGATAGTGATCTCGCTCAGTGTCAAAGATCAGTTGCACTTCGACCTCATCATCTGAAACATCATCCTTGACATATTGGCTTAGTAACGTTTGAATGTATTCCCGATATTGAGCTACCTTGTCCATTGCACTATTACCTCATTAACTGGGTCATACACAATTATCAAGACCTGATATCGTTGTACCGCAGTTTGAGTAAATTCGTATTGAAAAAACGTTTGGTAAACGTCAACGGGAACTGCTAAATACAGGCTCCGCTCTGGTTCAATAGATTCCAAAGCAAGACGATAGCTGAGAAACTGCCCCAATGCGGCGTAGAAGTCTGTAACCGCAGAAGGATTCAAAAAGCTTTTGACTTCAACTGCTATTTTCTCTCCTGCCCGTTCTGCTGCAAATAATCGCTCTGCACCGAGATCTACTCGGAAGTTGACGTTACCAAACTTAAATCTGAGTGGGTCATCAGTAATCGTCCACTGCTCTTTTTGCAGCGCTTGTTTAACAGCTTCGTGAAAAACATCTTTGGCGGACACAGACTCAACCTATAACAATGCATTTCTAATGATACTGATTGATTTTCAAGACTCTTTTTGAGGCGATCGCCCTTCTCCTCAAAAGCGATCGCCCCCTCTTCTTCCTATCCTTCTCGCTTGCGATAACGGGTCAAGATACTCATCACTTCACCTACGTCAGGTGCAGGTAAGAGTGGACTCCATGCGCCGACTTCAGCGAAACCACGACGATGTAAGTTATGGATCGTTTCAATCACACCATCACGAGAACCGATTACTAACACCTGCAAGCGTTCGCGTTCTGGAAGTGGGGCAGTAGAAGGGTTCTCCTCCACGGGTAATGAGTGAGGAGATTCCAAAAAACAGTGAGACATAAGTTGTGACTCCTTAGGGTTTTCAAGGAAACCCAAAAACCTAGCCACCCCGCATTGATTCACACGTTGCAACAGTGAGTGAGAGAACAAAAAGTGAGTTTAAATCTTTCACTTTCATGTCCTGAAGAGTAAGCAACGCTTTTTTGACATGACAAGTCGGGGTGGCTAAGGGAGTGTTAAAATTCACCGTTAGCCGCCAGACTGCCGTTAACAGTTTGGGGGTTAGCTGCTCAAGGCTGCCGTTAACAGCTTTGAGTAGCGCTAGATCCTTGAGTATGGTGGGGTCGTCTGCGTGTAAAGTGACAACCTTAACGTGAGAGCATATCTGGGATGTGAGTCTCTCGTCAAGGTGTTGAGCTACGGATTTTTGAACGAGAGATGAGGGAGCGACCGCTCAAAAAAGACAAGTTTTGTCGGTTAATCGAGGAAATTCACTCAAGATTCAAGAAAAGTTGTCTCAAGTGAATTTTGTGTGAACTTGCAATATCTAAATTTGGTGGGTCACATAGAGAAGCGTCAAACTGTAGCAAAATTAACCTTTCTCAAATGGGGGCAAGGATGACGTACGTCTCTACCGGTAGTGGACAGGTTGGTGTTCTCAACAGTCGCGGTGTGTTTAGGTCGCTCAGAACTGGACCCGTTCTCACAGACATCGCCGAGTCGAAGGGAGGTGCCGTTTTTGGCGTAAATTTTGGCAGTTTGTTTCGAATCAACAGACGATCTGGTGCAGCAACTCGCATAGGCAGCCTGGGAACCAACAACATGAATGCTCTAGAGTTTGATGCTCAGGGCAGACTCTACGGTGCTGGGGGCAATGGCTTTTACCGCATCAACACTAACACGGGCAGAGCTACTCTCGTGTCTCGCATCTCTCGCTTCAACAGCAGCGGTGATATCGCCTATGACGCGCGCCGCAACCGTTTCTTTGCCACCTCCAACGCTCGAACTGCCACAACTGATGACCTGTTTTCCATCACTCCAGGCGGCAGAGCCAGCCGAGTCGGAGCAATTGGCAGGCGCAATATCTTTGGATTAGATGTTAAGGACAATAGGCTGCTCGGCTACACACCCGGTGGGGTAGAAATCACGATTAGCATGAGAACAGGACGCGGCACGTTTAAGCGGAACTTGCAAATTAGCAGCCCGATTTTCGGAATCGGTTAACTTAACTGTCAGGCTTGGGATTGAAAGTTCGGCAACCAGCACTGCATATCCACAGTGCATTTGCACTATCCTAAGAGGTAAGGTGAACTTGCTGTTGGCGATCGCTTGTGACTACTTCTCCCAAGCCCCTCACTCTAGTTAAAGACCCCGAACGTCTGGAGACGCGCCTCAAGGAAATTCCTCCAGAGCCGGGGGTCTATTTCATGCGCGACGCAAACGACAACATCTTATATATCGGCAAGTCAAAGAAGCTGCGAGCGCGAGTTCGCTCTTACTTTCGCGACAATCACGACCACAATCCGCGCATTGCCCTAATGGTGATACAGATTGCCGAGATTGAATTCATCGTCACCGACACCGAAGCCGAAGCACTGGCGCTAGAAGCCAATCTAGTGAAACAGCATCAGCCTCACTTCAACGTGTTGCTGAAAGACGACAAGAAATATCCCTATCTCTGTATTACCTGGTCAGAAGAATATCCACGCATTTTCATCACCCGCAGACGACAAAAGGGCAAAGGGCAAGACCGCTACTATGGCCCTTATGTCGATGTCGGCTCACTGCGGCGAACGCTGCATCTGGTGAAACGCATCTTTCCACTGCGGCAGCGACCTCAGCCATTGTTCAAAGACCGTCCCTGTTTGAACTACGACATGGGACGCTGTCCGGGGGTGTGTCAAAAGCTGGTTTCGCCTGAGGACTATCACAAGATCATGCAAAAAGTGGCGATGATCTTCCAGGGGCGAACGCAGGAGCTAGAAGACATCCTGTCGGCGCAAATGGAAAAAGCCGCTGAAGACTTGAACTTTGAATATGCGGCACGACTGCGCGACCAGATTCGCGGACTGCAATCATTGGGGGCAGATCAAAAAGTGTCGCTGTCAGACGATACCGTATCGAGAGATGCGATCGCCCTCGTTGCAGACGATCAGCACGCCTGCATTCAGCTTTTCCAAATTCGGGCAGGTCGCCTCGTCGGACGGTTGGGCTTTGTGGCAGATGCTCAGTCGGGTACACCCGGAGCCATCCTGCAACGGGCACTAGAGGAACACTTCCAAACCGTTGATCCGGTAGAAATTCCCTCAGAGATTTTGGTACAGCACGAACTGCCCGACGCAGAAATTCTGGCAGACGTGCTTTCCGAGAAACGCGGGCGTAAGGTAACAATCATCGTTCCCCACCGCCAAAGCAAAGCAGAACTGATCGAAATGGTTGAGCGCAACGCCGGATATGAGCTAGCCCGAACCCAACGTTTTGCTGACCGCAACAATCAAGCCATGCTCGACCTGGCAGGATTGTTAGACATGCCCGACATGCCCCACCGCATTGAGGGCTACGACATTTCTCACATCCAGGGTTCCGATGCGGTTGCTTCTCAGGTCGTGTTTGTGGATGGCTTACCCGCCAAGCAGCACTACCGTCACTACAAAATCAAAGATCCCACGGTGACAGCAGGACACTCTGACGACTTCGCCAGTATGGCAGAAGTCATCGGGCGACGATTCCGCCGCTATGCCCAAGACCCAAATCTAAAGCGAGTTGGCAATCCTGACTTCCCCGACTTGGTCATGATCGACGGTGGCAAAGGACAGCTTTCGGCTGTCGTAGAAGTGCTGCGCGAAATGAACCTGATGGAAGACGTAAAGGTCGTCAGTCTAGCCAAACAGCGCGAAGAAATCTTCCTACCCGGAGAATCGAAGCCACTACTCACCGATGCAGAACAGCCCGGAGTGCAGCTTTTGCGCCGTCTGCGAGATGAAGCACACCGATTTGCAGTTAGCTTCCACCGTCAGCAAAGGAGCGATCGCATGAGACGCTCCCGTCTCGACGAAATTCCCGGACTGGGACACTATCGCCAAAAACAGTTGCTTGCCCACTTCCGCTCAATCGACTACCTGCGCGAAGCCAGCCCCAAACAAATTGCAGAAGTACCAGGAATTGGCGATCGCATGGCCCAACAGATTTACGAATACTTCCACCCCTCAGCATCTTCTGCCTCTACAGAAGAATCTGTTTCGTAATCCGTTCGATCAGAGCATCCTACCCTTCTTTCATTCGCATCACCATCCTGCGGAGCAACTGTGGCAAAAAAAGCAGACATCGGCGGTAAGCGGCTAATTGGGTTAGCTCCAACCGCTTGGGTGCAATGGGTGACACAGCAACCCGATGTCGTTGCTGAGGAAATTCTAGGTTCCGAGTTTCAATGGATCAGCCGAGAAAATGATGTGCTGGTGAAAGTGAGCAGTCCGATTCACGGTCAGTTTCTGGTGCTCAACGAGTTGCAGTTGCGCTACACCTCCAAACTGCCATTACGAATGCGAACCTATGCAGCCCTTGCAGAAGAAAAGTACGCTTTGCCCGTCTATCCGGTTCTGGTCAATATTAGACCTCCTGCATGAATCGATTTTTTCCTACGAAACTATCAAGATCGAGCTTCAAAGTTCCCCAAAAATGCAGGATTTAGGAGGCGATCAAATATTCGTGCAGGAGGTCTATTCTTCCTCCCCCTGCAACGGTGACCATTGCCAATCACTTTGAATCCAACTTTCTAGGCATCCATGCTTATCAGGACTACCGAGTCATCAACCTCTGGGAAGTTGAAGTCGCGATCGTATTTGAGCAGTCCTTAAGTGCTTTACTACCCTTTGTGCCCGTATTGAAGCAAGGGGCAGAAGTTTCCGCAGTACAGCAGGCTTTGACCTTACTCCGTCAAGATGAGCAGCTAATTGAGTTGGAATCTCTACTAGCATTTTTTGCTAGCTTTGTTGTTGGGTAGTGAAGTCGTCAGGCAAATCATGAGGTGGGATATGGCAGTGCTACAAGAATCACCCTGGTATCAGGAGATCTTGAAAGAAGGTGAGCGGATAGGCAGACAAGAAGGCAGACAAGAAGGCAGACAAGAAGGCAGACAAGAAGAGGGGCGATCGCTAATCCTAAAACAACTCACTCGTCGCATAGGCACCCTTCCCCCAACAGTGGTGACACAAATTCAGTCTCTTACACTGGAGCAGCTTGAGACGTTAGGGGAAGCGTTGTTAGATTTCAGCACTCTAGCAGACTTAGAAACCTGGTTAGCAGGTCATTTGTAAAGCGATCGACTGTCTCAACTTCAATCCATTAGCGAAGTGGATAAAAATAAGGCAGAGCAAGTTGTTCTTTTGAGAAGATTCACGGTGCTTTCCTTAAGAAGAGATTTACGAATTTTCGTAAAACTGTTTACATCTATCGCCAGATCGGGAGGTGCTATAGTCTGCAGGATGAAGCATAAAGAATAAAAGTTCTTGCTGCTAAAACCCTCATCAGGGGTGCAACGATGTCCACCAGTACACCTTCCACTGCCGCGCAAGCTAACGTGCGCCAAATCAAACCTCAAAACGACGTGTTTATCTCCTACTCACGGCGAGATAAAGCATTTGTCGAAAAATTAGACGCTGCGCTCAGAAGTCTTAACCGTGCCCCTTGGGTTGATTGGGAAGACATTTACAAAGGCGAAGAGTGGTGGAAGGCAATCCAGCGGGGAATCGAATCAGCCAACACCTTCATTTTTGTAATCAGTCCAGATTCCGTCGCTTCGGCTGTCTGTCGGGATGAGGTGACTTATGCGGCGGAGTGCAACAAGCGGTTTTTGCCAATTGTTTGGCGAGAAGGGTTTGATCCAAAGCTGCTGCATCCGGCGATCGCCAGCCACAACTGGCTCTTCTTCCGCGAAACAGACGACTTTAACCCCGCCTTGCAAGAATTGATCCAGGCAATGGATACGGATCTGGTTCACCTTCGTGCCCACACTCGGCTGTTGATGCGGGCACTCGAATGGCAGTCTAAAGCCCAAAACAGCAGCTATTTGCTGCGCGGTCATGACTTGCAAGAAGCAGAGCAGTGGCTCATGCAAGGAGTAAACAAAGATCCCAAACCAACTCCACTGCAAACTCAGTACATTAACAGCAGTAACGAAGCTGAGGCACTAGTTCTTAAGGCAAGACAAAAAGCAAAACGGACGGTCGTATTAGCGACGGTTCTAGTTAATATGCTGCTGGTGACAGGAGCCTGTTTCTGGCTTTACAGCTCAGCTTCGAGTTGGGCTAGACGATGGGTCGAGCGACAATTGCAGGATGCGCTGAATGTGGGACTGGTAGGAATTAACGGAGACGAGTTTGAGGCGATCGCCTACTCCCCCCCCAGTTCAACCAGTGAGGAGTTTTACCAAAACCATCAAGACTGGCTTGTAAAAGTAAACACAGCTCTTCCCAACGCCTTCCCACGCACCTATGCGCCAACTGGAAATCCTAATTCTAATGAGATTATTTGGGTGGGCGACTCTTTTAGAGATCCTGCCCGTGACACCGCCAGTCAGTCAGTCAGCGCAACTCAATATCGTCAGCCCTACACCGTTGATTCTACTTCTCAATATTGGTTAGCCGCAGGGCTAATCGAGCCAACCCTTACCCGCTCCATTTACACCGACGAATTTGGTAGCTGGCTCTCGATTTGTGGACCAATCCAAAACTCTGCTGGACAAGTCGTTGGTGGACTAAGGGTTGACCTTCGCGCAGACTACGTTCGCCGAATCGAGCAGCGAGTCCGAAATGCGTTGCTTACCGCCTACGTCATCGTCTTCATCTGGCTCTTCATTCTCAGCCTGATCATTCTGCGAGCCACCCGTCTCCCCACAGATTCCTTTGCATTAAAAGCAGCCCCATCTCAGAAAAACCAAACCGAGTAACCATCGGCTTAGCTCAAGAATTTACACAATCAGAAGAAAATAGGCGATCGCCTTGCAGCGACCTCCAGCTAGAGCTATGTTTTTAGCTTATGCCAACTCAGAAATTGGAGCTACAAATAAGAGCAACACCCCGACGGGACGTCACTCTTAGTTTGTAACCCCAATTTTTCCTGAAGCGGTGTTACTGAGATACTTCAGCAGTGAGGGGCAAGCCGTTCTGAGAAACGGGTTGGTTGTGCAGCACCATTGTGGTAGTCGTGTTTTCCTCGAAGCCGATGCGCTCGTAAAATTTTTGTTGATGCGTGGTCATCAGGTAGACTCGCTCAACCCGATTCACATGAGGATGCATCAGGACAGTTTCAACCAGCTTACGTCCCAATCCTGCGCCCTGATAGTCAGGGTGAACGACAACGTCCCAAATTGTTGCCCGATAGATGCCATCTGATGTAGCGCGGGCAAATCCAATTAACCTGCCATTATCCCAGACCGTCACAACGGGTTTGCTGTTGGCGATCGCCACTGCCCAATCTTCTAAACGGCGATCGCGTGCCCAGAAAGCCGCAGCTTCAAACAATGCTCGGAGTTGATCAAGGTCAATTTCAGCAGGGCAATTTCCCTGCAAAGCCCCTTCATGAACACAAAATTGAACGTGGCGGCAATCCATCGCGGTCAATCCCCTTCGTTTATTGTCTAGGCTAGACGAGCAACATTCGTACTGACGTTGACCGTCTGGTAGAGAAATGTAGATGTATGTAGGTGGACTGTTTAGTTTTAATAAGTCCCAAGAACCCAGGATAATCCTAATTTTTTAAATCAGGTCAGGATGGGGATACCTACGTATGGAATTCATGACAAAATCTAGATTGCAAACGAGTTAGGTATGTTCAATTCTTTGAAGCTGTTCCGTCGCACCCATCCAAAACCAGTAGTCAAGCCGCGCCGGACTAAGCAGCGGCGATCGCCAATAATTCTTTTCCTGATGCTCCTGCTGTGGAGCCTCGTTTTAGGCTGGGGGCTTGCACAAGCCACAGAAACTAACCCAGGCACCATTGATGTCATAGCGCCACGCTACGAACTAGGACAAGATCTTTACTTAGAGAATTGCGCCACCTGTCATATCGGTGTACCACCAGGAATCATGCCCACCGAAAGCTGGCGACAAATCTTGCAAGACCCGGAACACTACGGAATCCAGCTACCGCTGCTCGTCGATCCACCTCGTCTGCTCGTGTGGGACTACCTGGGGCAGTACTCGCGTCCTGAAGCCGAAGGCGAGCAGATTCCCTTCCGCATCGAAGAATCCCGCTACTTCAAAGCCCTCCACCCCAGAGTCGAATTACCTCAACCCACCCGTTTAGGAAGCTGCATCAGCTGCCATCCCGGTGCAGAGCAGTTTAATTTCCGCAGCTTATCCCCAGAGTGGGAAGACGCACCGTAAAGAGGACAGAATGGGTACTCCGCATCTAGCTCCTAACCCCTAGCACCTCTTCCCGCCCCTAGCCTCTGTTCCAAATGATAGGATTAGGAAAATGATGGCCTGTCTATAACGTCCTCCTTACTATGTTGAAAAATCTGCTGGGTGATCCCAACTCACGTAAATTAAAAAAATATAAGCCCGACGTTGTAGAAATTAATCTACTTGAGGAAGAGATCAAGCCCCTGTCAGACGAAGCGCTGACCGGAAAGACCACAGAATTTAGGCAACGCCTGGAAAAAGGCGAGTCACTCGATGCCATTTTGCCAGAGGCATTTGCAGTCGTGCGCGAAGCCGCAAGGCGCGTCTTGGGAATGCGGCACTTTGATGTCCAGCTTATCGGCGGCATGGTGCTGCACGATGGGCAGATCGCCGAGATGAAGACTGGGGAAGGTAAAACCCTGGTGTCTACGTTGCCTGCCTATCTCAACGCGCTTGAAGGCAAAGGCGTTCACGTCGTCACGGTAAACGACTACTTGGCAAGACGAGACGCAGAATGGATGGGTCAAGTCCACCGCTTTTTGGGACTAAGCGTGGGGTTGATTCAGCAAGGGATGAATCCGGCTGAGCGCAAAAAGAATTACGACTGCGATATTACCTACGGCACCAACAGCGAGTTGGGCTTTGACTACCTGCGTGACAACATGGCCTCCTCTATGCAGGACGTAGTGCAGCGACCCTTTAACTACTGCGTCATCGACGAAGTTGACTCCGTGCTGATTGACGAAGCCCGAACACCGCTGATCATCTCAGGACAGGTAGAGCGGCCCAGCGAGAAGTATGTAAAGGCGGCCCAAGTTGCGAATGCGTTGCGCCGAGGCGAAAAAGATGGTGCTGAAGAGCATTATGAGGTAGACGAAAAAGCGCGCAACGTGCTGTTGGCGGACGAGGGCTACATTGAGGCAGAGCAGCTTTTGGGCGTAAAGGATTTGTTCGACCCGCAAGACCCCTGGGCGCACTATATCTTCAACGCTATTAAAGCAAAGGAACTGTTCATTAAAGACGTAAACTACATCGTTCGCAATGACGAAATTGTGATTGTAGACGAGTTTACTGGACGGGTAATGCCCGGTCGTCGCTGGAGTGATGGACTGCACCAGGCGATCGAAGCCAAGGAAAGGGTGGAGATTCAGCCGGAAACTCAAACTCTGGCAACAATTACCTACCAAAACTTCTTCTTGCTTTATCCCAAGTTGGCTGGAATGACGGGTACTGCCAAGACTGAAGAGGCAGAATTTGAGAAAATCTACAATCTAGAAGTAACCATTGTCCCAACTAACCGCACGACCAAACGGCGGGATGTGTCGGATGTGGTCTACAAGACCGAAGACGCTAAGTGGAAGGCGATCGCCGAAGAGTGCGCCGATATGCACAAAGTCGGTCGTCCTGTCCTGGTTGGCACAACCAGCGTAGAGAAATCAGAAGTGCTGTCTCGTCTGCTGAGTGAGCGGGAAATTCCTCACAATCTACTCAACGCTAAGCCAGAAAACGTCGAGCGAGAATCTGAAATCATCGCTCAGGCGGGGCGCAAAGGAGCCGTCACGATCGCCACCAACATGGCAGGACGAGGAACCGACATTATTCTGGGTGGTAACGCCGACTACATGGCGCGACTCAAGGTGCGGGAATACTTCATGCCTCGCGTCGTTCAGCCGGAGGATGAAAACAGCTTTGCGGTTGCTCGTGGTCCTATGGGCAAAGGCAATCGTGGTGGTGGCAAAGGCTTTACGCCTGGTGAGGGTAAGGTAAAAACCTGGAAAGCTTCCCCTCAGATTTTTCCAACGGAGCTGTCCCTAGACACCGAGCGCTTACTACGAGAAGCAGTTGACTTTGCCGTGCAGCAGTACGGAGAGCGATCGCTCCCTGAACTCGAAGCCGAAGACAAAGTTGCCACCGCTGCCGAAAAAGCACCGGTAAACGATCCGGTCATCATGCGCCTGCGTCAGGTCTACAACCTGATTCTGAACGAATACGAACAGTTCACCGAAGCAGAACACGAAGAAGTGGTGCAACTGGACGGACTGCACGTCATCGGCACTGAGCGTCACGAATCGCGCCGGATTGACAACCAATTGCGCGGTCGGGCAGGACGGCAAGGCGACCCCGGTTCTACTAAGTTCTTCCTGAGCTTGCAGGACAATTTGCTGAGGATTTTTGGGGGCGATCGTGTCGCAGGGTTCATGCAAGCCTTTCGAGTTGAAGAAGACATGCCCATCGAGTCAGGAATGCTCACCCGTGCCCTAGAAGGCGCACAGAAAAAGGTTGAGACCTACTACTACGACATCCGCAAGCAGGTGTTTGAGTATGACGAGGTGATGAACAATCAGCGCCGCGCCATCTACGCTGAGCGTCGCCGTGTCCTAGAGGGGCAAGACCTGAAAGAGCAGGTGATTAAATACGCTGAGAAGACAATGGACGACATCGTCGAAGCGTACATCAACCCCGACCTGCCACCTGAGGAATGGGAACTCGACAAGCTCGTCAGCAAAGTCAAAGAGTTTGTGCATTTGCTCTCAGATATGGAGCCTGACCAGCTAGAAGACTTGACCGTTGGTGAAGTCAAAACCTTCCTGCATGAGCAAGTACGTATCGCCTATGACCTCAAAGAGGCACAGGTCGATCAAATTCAGTCAGGGCTAATGCGTCAGGCAGAACGATTCTTCATCCTGCAACAAATCGACACCCTTTGGCGTGAGCACCTGCAGCGCATGGATGGACTGAGAGAGTCGGTAGGTTTGCGTGGCTACGGTCAGCAAGACCCGCTGATCGAGTACAAGAGTGAAGGCTACGAACTGTTCCTGGACATGATGACCGACATTCGGCGAAACGTCGTCTACTCGCTCTTCCAGTTCCAGCCACAGGTTCCAGCGGCTCCTCAGAAGCCCTCTGAGGTAGTCTAAGCGATTGATTTTGCTGGGAAACCCTGGTTCCAATCCTCAGGGTCCCAGCAAGATTTCAATCGAGACGGCAAAAAACACTGCAGAATTAAAATTTACCCCTCCCAGAGTGAACGAAATTCTGCTAATATAGCGATTCTGTGGCTCTAATTGAGTTGCAGTCGATCTCCAGGAGAGATGGCCGAGCGGTTGAAGGCGCAGCACTGGAAATGCTGTTTGGGCGAAAGTTCAACGAGGGTTCGAATCCCTCTCTCTCCGTTTCATAGCGATATTCACTTTCCAGCTAGCTTGTTTCTAGCTGACCGTTGAATCGTTTCCTCACAATAATGTAATAGATTGAACCTGCTGCTCGGTGCGACAGCTTTCGACCTTATTCTCGATTACATCTGCTGCATATTGAACCCCACCTGCATGGCGAATGGCTCTCTGTAAGCGGGCCGCATTTTGTCTGTAAGACTCGTTCATCAGCACCCGTCGAATGACCTGTCGCAACCTGACGACGTTGGCACTAGATAAGGGCAAAAATTCCCCCACTCCGACCCAGGCAAGCCGTGCCGCAACGCCTAGCTGATCGTCGGCTAATGGAATGGCAACCAGAGGCACTGCATTGCTCAACGCTTCTAGCGTTGTGTTTAGTCCAGCATGAGTGACACAGAGGGAAGCCCGCTCTAGCAATTTCAACTGTGGGGCGTATTTAACCACGATTGGGTTGCCTGGTAGTTTCGGTAATGCTTCTGGCTCCAGCCCTCCTCCCAAAGAAATGACAACCTGAGCTTCTAAATCGACACAGGCTTCTGCAATGGCTTGAAACAAGTGTTTAATTTGGTTGCGTGAAGTGCCTAGTGAGATGTAGATGAGACGCAGATTGCTTAACTTCTCAAAGGGAAAGTCCGTTCTAGGACGACCTGTAGAGTTATGGAACGGACCCGTGAAATAGAAGTAGGAAGGTAATTTGCGGTAAGGATATTCCAACTCAGGGACATGCTGGCTGATGATTGCCAGTTTGGAAAAGCAGTCGTTGTAGCTTGAGTAGGCGGGCAAGTTCCACAATTTCCGATAGCGCGCTATGACTGATATGACAGGACGGCTGATTAGCAGAAGCAACCCGTAAGTAATCTGATTGCGAAGCCGCGCCCACCAGCGAGGGTTAAAAGTCCAGTCTGTTAAGGCAGGTGGAACGTAGCTATCTTGGTAGAGTACCAAAGCGCTACAGATGGTGATGAAAGGCAAATTCAAATGCTCAGCGATGGTTCCTCCTTCAAAGGCAGACATGTCTATAAGTAAAGCCTCAATCCCTGCTTTGCGGATTGCCCTGGGAGCTTCTCGCAGACTGGTAGCTACTCTTATTTTGAAAAAACTGATGCCGCGCCAGAGTGCCTGCAGTCCTGTCAACTCTGCCCGTTTTGGATCGACTCCTGTGTAAGCGATCGCCTCAAAGCCAAGACCTGCCTCTCTTGCTTTTGCTTCTGCACGAGCATCACTCAGAACAGTAACTTGGTGCCCCCGCCGCTGAAGCTCATACCCTAATGGCAGTAGCGTATTCAAGTGTCCCGTTCCACCCAGGCAAAGAATGCCGAAATGAGTCATGCTTGTATCTCTTAATTTTTCTTTGTGAAAGTTTTATAGCAGGTTTCACTAATATTCAGATAGATAGAATGCTGCCTAAATAAGCTTTTTACTCCGGTCTGATTTAGGAAAGCTGAGAATTGCCTTACAAGGCAAACCACTCTAATCACTTGAACTGCTAAGGTAAAAACCTCTTCTTAATTGAGAACTAAGCATTAGAGAGTATCGAGGTACTGTGGGGTGACTGATTAGTCCAGAGTTGTGACTAATGAGCTGAAGGGCTGTCTAAGCATCGCTATATAGTATGAATTGTCAGTTTTTCTTCACTGAAGCTTCATACTTGAACCAGCGACCTTACTTCACATTTACTTGATAATACTGACCTGCTAATCGTGATTGAGAACTTTTGATGAAATTAATCGTCATGAGTGTTTATGCTTAGGGGAAAAAGTTGAAGGCGGACCTATGAAGCTACTTAAATTACTTCGAAACTCTGTCCTCATCTGGCATCTGACCTGCGGAACTTGTGCGATCGCCTTGGTTGGCAGTTTAACTGTTTACCAACGGTCAGTCCTGGCAGATCCACTCACCATTGTTCAAAATCACTGGGATGCGATCGCCTCTCGAAATGCTGATAGAACTGTCCAGCAATATAGCCAGGATGCTGTCCTGTTATGGACTCACGGTTCATTAAGAGGAAGGTATCAGGGGAGCCAAATTTATCAGAACTGGCAGACCTTTTTTAAGAAATATCAAATTGAAAGCAGTCGTATTGTTGAACAGAACAGTAGCGATCGCACCGTTAAAGCAGAAATTGTGGTTATTTCCAAGTCAAATGCAAGCTCTAATCAACAACTTCATCTTTTCTACGAAGTTCGAATTGATGAGCAAGGAAAAATTCTTTATGAAGTCTGGCAAACGAAGGCTCAATAGGGCAGACGAACGCCTGATCATGTGACTAGAATTGTCTGTAGCGTTCAGCAAACTCATCTACCTTGAGCAGAAGTTAATCTTACTTAAGCTCCATTTCAAAACACGCTAACTCTGCCACGAATCAACCTGTACTATCATGCCCACTCAGCACTTGAAACTGACTTGGGAAAAACCTCTGAAGATTTTTTCAAAGTTCTGTTTAGGTTGCTCTATTTGAGTCGTTGGATGAGTACTGAATTGTTTGTAAGTAAGCTGTGCATCTATTTCATGTTAGAAAGCTGAGGTCTGTTTCCTAAACCATTTAGGAGGGTTTTACACGACGAGGTTAACTCGCAGGCAGTTAGTTTTACCTTCTAAAAACTTCATTGTTTCCCAGATTTTATGCTGTGGAACGCAGTAATGAATGGCCCCCACTCGTCTCTTACTGTGCGTGAAGTAATTGCTTGTTCCTGATTGATTGATCATGGGTCTGGATGAGCCATATGACGTTTGAAGATATCTATCAGTTTTTCCGCAATCCACCTCCGTTTTATCTCAATAAAGAACTGGCGGTTTGCTATGTATTGGCCGTTTTACTGCGACAGGATTCTTACGGCACTGAACTGATTCAACTGCTAGAAACTGAATATCCTGTCTATCGCCTTTCTGATACCGTCTTGTATAGCGCTTTGAAGTTTTTGGAAGACAAGGCTGCAATTACAGGCTATTGGAAAAAAGTTGAAGGACGGGGACGACCCCGCCGCATGTATCAAGTTCATCCCGATTGGACGCACCAAGCTCAAGAGTTGGCTCGTCTCTGGCGCGACTATGCTCTGGGGAAAACGCCAAGCCTTCAGCGGTAGCAAAACCACTGGATTGAGGCAAACTTCTACCATAACGGACGAAACGTATGGTGCGATCGCCCCTTATACCTAAGAGCTACCCGTTCGCTTTTGTGAGGGCTTTGCCGTTCAAAGCCCTTACAAGCGACTTTTTCATTAGAAAGCTTTGTATATAAAAACTTGATTGTTAGGGAAAATTTCCCTATGGTCACTACTACTTTTATCGATCTGCAAACTTAGAGCTTCTTCAACAAAAAGTTCTGATTTCAGCAGCTTATCCTGCTTGTCTAGGTATTCGTCTTAGTCCCTCTAACATCAGGAGATTTTCTATCAGTTTTATTCCTGTAGGGACAGATCAACGCTTGCCCAGCCCCAATCACTTCCAACTGGGCGACAGTTCTAAAGATCGCCTTTGGTTCAGTATCTCTGCTAAGCCCTTCAGCAATTGCTACAGACAACAACCCCTTTTATCTAGAGAATGTTGTTCTGGAATGCATTCTGTAGAAAGTCTAAAATTCTTCAAATTCCAGGAATTTTACTGATATTCCTCATCTCCTTAGGAATACATTAGCTGTCCTATTGCAAAGATTACATCCGTCCTTTTCCGCAATTCTACGAGTGCGAGTTGTGGTGTAAGTCTAAGCAAATGTTCTTAGCAGAGGTGCCCCCCTAATGACAGAACAAAAGTTAGAAGCAATTGTCCGTAAGTTCGTGCCCCGACGTGGAATGACTCCTGGTGGTACGGCTGATTATGTCAACATTCCAGGCGGACACCCAGATTTTGAGTTTGAGAATGCGCGTACGACTGGTGCAGTTAAAGGCATTGTCAAATCAACGTTACGCAAAAACGAAGAGGATGGCTTGTTTAAGCCTCAATATTCTGGGCAGTCTCAAGGTACAGTCAGCAGCGAAGCAAGCTTCAATCAGTGGTTTACTACCTACGGAGTCACGGATACCAGCTATGGCAACAGTGAACAAAAAATTATCTTGCCTCTAGCGGAGAAGGCTGGGCAACCTGGTGTTTTTGAATACAGTTCTGAAGCTTTTTTCCCGCTGGATGAGGAAAACCTTTTTGTTAGAACGGATCAGGGACAACCTCAGGTTACGTGGCTGAACACAGAGGGCTTTGAGTGGCGACGCATTCCCACCGCCTCAGGTAGCACGTCTCTAAGAACAATATTTGCGGATGCCCGGGGTGGACAGATTGAGTGGCGCGATCGCCAAAACAAACTGTTGCCCCATACCTATCACTTTACGCTTGAGCTACACCACACCTTTGCTTACAAACCAGGAGCCGAAAACTGGACTTTTGAATTTAGAGGCGACGATGACTTGTGGGTATTTATTGCAGGCAAACTGGTGATTGATCTGGGCGGCGTTCATAGCTCGCTAGATGGACGAGTGCGTCTGGGCGATTTAAAGCTGAACGATCAGGATGAAATTGATCCCAATGGCACTAAGCCTCTCCTGGAGTTTGGCAAAGAATATTCTTTTGACCTGTTTTACGCAGAGCGTCACACGTCCGGAGCTAGATTTAGAATTACGACCTCGATTCCATTTGATCCCAAGGTTGAGATCGAGGCGGGCAAAGATGCTCAGGAGCCTGCACCAGGACAGGTTGCGGTTCCTGCTCAAATGGGCGAATTTACCGTCAGGCTGACCGGAGACAAAACTTCTAACAAACCCCTCGTTGTCAGTTTTCAAACTAGCGGACAAGCCACCATCGGCACGGGTGCTCAAAACAATGACTATCGCTTGAAGCTGAAAGACGCAAACGGCAATCCCCCAGGCGATTGGTTAACGAACAGTGTCACAATTCCAGCGGGGCAAAAAGAGGTCAAGATTGCAGTCGTACCCTTCAGCGATGAATTTACCGAAGAACAAGAAAGCGTAATTCTGACGCTGATTGATGGGCTAGATTATGATTTGGCTGACAAAACAGAAGCTGAGATCAAGATCATTGATTTTGTGCCGCCGCTACCCGTGGTAACGATCCGGGCGACGATTCCTGAAGCAAAAGAGCCAGCCCCCGGACAAGCCGCCCTATCTGAAGATATGGGCGAATTTACTATTAGGCGGGTCGGACAAAATTTGCGAAGACCTCTGACGGTCAAGTTTCGCCCACCCGAAGGGACAGCAACTCTGAACACGGATTATCGTTTAAGGCTTAAGGCTGCTAATGGGGCGCTTCAGGATTGGCTGGCAGCCAATAGCGTCATTATCCCAGCAGGGCAAAGCGAAGTCAGGATTGCGGTAGTGCCAGTTGGCGATCGCAATCAACGCAACCGACCCGTTCGAGAGCCTGACGAAACGGTCATTCTCACACTCAATAATGACCCTGCTTACCAGCGCGGCAGACCTTTGAGGGATGAGGTCGTGATCAAAGATTATGTTGCCCCTTCAAAACCCATCGTCACGCTGCGGGCGATTGATGATGAAGCGGAAGAACCTGCTCCAGGTCAGGCTGCTACTCCGCAACAGGTAGGCGCATTCCTAATTAGCGTTCGGTCGGCAGTTGCCCATTCAGGACTGACAGTAAGATTCAGGTTATCGGGTGATGCTCGTCGGGGCAGCGACTATGTGCTGAAAGATGAATCGGGCAACCTGATTGCGGAGAATACCTTGGCGATTGCTCCTGGCAAAGACAGAGTCAGAATTACAGTCGTACCCCTTGCCGACCGCCTCGGTAGCGAGGGATACGAGTATGTGATCATGACCCTGTTGCGCAGCACAGGTTATGACCTCGGTAGGGAATATGCCGATACTGTGCGAATCAAAGATCGAACCATTTCATCTCGGATGTTGGCAGAGATCGAAGCGATCGACGACAGCGCAGAAGAACCCTTCATCGTCAATGGTCAAGTTGTAGAACCTGGAGACAACGGCACATTTCAGATTCGACTGAGTCAGAAGGCCCCTTCAGGAGGGGTAACAGTCCACTATGCCATTAGTGGAACGACGGAGCGCAGTGACGGCACACGAGATTTCGTTTTAGACCCCAATCGCACCTGGGTACACATTCCTGAAGGCAAACGGCACGACAACATCGTCGTCAGACCCATAGCAGATACGCAGTTTCAAGAAGCTACTGAGACAGTCAGGCTAACGCTCCAACCGGGTTCCAAATACTTCTTACCTGAAAACAAGAAGAAGAAGAGATGGGATGAGGTGTCTATTTCCAACAGGAACCGTGAAGGCAGAATAGGCAGCTAGCACTGAGTCATTGAAGCTGAACGCAAAGCTGAACTGCGTTTCAAACGATTATTACCCTTTGAGTTGCGGAGTATACACAGCGTATACACCGTAGACTCTTTGGGAGAGGAAAAATTGAGGATTTTGGGATTTGGGCAAGGCTTATTCTACGTCCCACTTCCCATTTCCCATTCCACACCCCCTTTACCTGTGAGGTGCTGAACAAATGGCATTCAAATTACTGTGGTCTTTGCTGATTCGGTCGAGCGTTGTTGGAGCAATTTTGTTGGCTGCGACAGGGGCGATCGCCGCTGATATGCCCGTCCCTGCTAAACCCGTCACCGATGCTGAACTCCTGACCTCCAATGGCTCTTCTGAGTCTGAGCAGCCCACAGCACCCGCTGCAATCCCTGCTGTAACTCCGATCGTACAGGTTCTTTCGCCCGTGCCGTCAGAAACTGCGATCGCAGATGAAATTTCTACCGAAGATAAAATTTCTACCGAAGTTAATGAATTTGAGCTAGATTTTGCCGAGCAAGAGCCGGTTGAGCAGAATCTAGTTGAGCAGAATTTGGAGCCAGTGGGCGATCGCTTCGGCAACGACTCAATGGCTCAGATTACCTCCGTCTCTCAGCTTTCGGACGTGCAGCCGACCGATTGGGCGTTTCAAGCCTTGCAATCTTTGGTAGAAAGGTACGGGGTCATCGCTGGATATCCTGACGGCACCTTTCGGGGCAACCGGGCATTGACCCGCTACGAATTTGCCGCAGGTCTAAACGCCGCCCTCGATCGGATCAACGAATTAGTGCAAGCAGGTGTTGAAGACCTTCCTACTCAAGCAGACCTGGATGTCTTGATACGATTGCAGGACGAATTTGCCGCTGAATTAGCCACCCTACGTGGTCGCGTTGACAACCTGGAAGCTCGAAGCGCTGAGCTAGAAGCGAACCAGTTTTCAACCACTACAAAGTTGGTCGGGGAAGCAATTTTTTCAGTCTCTGATTACTTTGGCGACAGTGACAATAATCAAGCTGTTTTTCAGCATCGAGTTCGGCTTGATTTAGTAACCAGTTTCACGGGCGAAGATGCCCTATATACTCGAATTGCCACAGGTAATGCGCGGCAATTCTCACAGCAGCCAACGCTTCCCGTTGATCTTTCACCGGGCACGCCTGATTTGACGGCCACTGCAGAAGGTTCCCTTACGCCCAGAATAGGCGGAGCAACTGACAATGACTTTGTTTTAGATTGGCTTGCCTACTATTTTCCGATCAGTGCAAATGTGAACGCCTACGTTTCTGCGACCGGTGGAATCCATAGCGATTATGTATTTAGCACCGTCAATCCTTTCTTTGAAGACTTTGATGGGGGCAGTGGCTCAATCAGCACCTTCAGTCAGGAAAGCCCCATCTATCGAATCGGGGGCGGTGCAGGCGCAGCCTTAAACTTTGCCTTTGATGAGGATGACACTTTTGTCTTAAGTCTAGGTTACCTGGCTGAGACAGCTAATGACCCCAGCCCCGGTAGCGGCTTGTTTAATGGTGACTATGCCGCATTGGGGCAGCTTACGTTTACCCCAAGCGATCGCTTTCAGTTGGGTCTAACCTACGTTCACGGCTATCATTCCTCCGACAATCCGATTTTTGATTTAGGCGTTGGAGATGAAATTTTTGTCGGCACCTCTCCCGCCAACTTGGTGCATATCGACCGCAACGTGCCTGCTGTCACCAATTCCTACGGCATCGAAGCATCTCTTCAGCTTAGTCCTCGATTAGTAATTAACGCTTTTGGGGGCTACACAGATTTGACCTTGATTGGCACTGAAGGGGGTGAAATTTGGTACTACGGCTTAGGTATAGCCCTCCCTGACCTATTTCAGCCAGGCAATTTGGGCGGCATCTTTGTCGGCGTAGAGCCATATCTGGGTGGGCTGGATGGTGGACTCACCTATCGCAGCGCTGGCTTTGAAACAGACACGACCTTGCAAAACGATACTTCACTGCACGTTGAAGCCTTCTACAAGCTACAGCTCAGCGACAATATTTCCGTTACTCCTGGTTTGGTTTGGATTACGGCTCCGGACCAAAATAGCGGTTTGGACGACTACGTCATCGGCACTATCAGAACTACCTTCACTTTCTAATCACGCTAATAACGTGAGTTTGATAGCGCCATTTTAGCCACACTTTTTACGGCTGAAATGGCGCTTTGTTTGGCTCGTTCAAAAGTGCGATCGCTCCTTCCTGATACCGATTTAAGCTGATACCGATTTAAACGAGTTTCGTGACACATCAATTTCTGTAAGGGCGCACTGCGGTTGCCTACCAGCGTTGAGCCAATTAGCTGAGACGTGATAAAGATCACTCATTTAGCTCACAATTCTCACATTTTTGTGAGTTGAGAATCACCAGGCTCACCACGGAAAGTTGCGATTCTTATCTGTATGAGAGAAATAACGACGGAGTGCTTTACCACTTACTAGAGGATGCCCCCATGACGAACGTGCTGGATCGACCCTATGTAGAAGAAGAACTCGTCGAGACTGTTGAACCCATTGATGAGGGTGTTGAGTCAATTGACGTTAAAAAGCTACTGCCCTTTGATTGGCGCAAGCTGATGATATTGGGTGTATCAATTGATGATGCCAAAAGAATCGCAATCAATCTGATTGTGCGAGAAATTGTGCCGGTCTACTGGCGCAAGCTGATCGAGTTGGGCGTACCCATTAATGAAGCTCACGATATTGCTGAGGCGATCGCCCGCTATGACGCTGCCAAAAAACGCCCCAACCATGAGCAAAAGGAGTTGATCAAGCGCTACTGCCCAACCATCTGCCGGGCTGAACTTTGGCGCTCCAAACTACTCCTGGCATAACTTTTCTAAGTTCAGTTTCAAATTCAGGGTGCATTAGTCTTTGAGTAGTTAACTCAATCGTTGAATCTTAGATAGATACCGAAACAATTTTAATATCCAAACAAATATTGAACAGATACCCGAAAAACAGATGTCCTAAGAGAGTACCAGTTCGTTATTAGGATGTTGTCACGAAATCATGACTGACCTGTCAACGGCAATTCAACCTGAAACTCTGCACCTTGTCCAGGCTGACTGATACAGCGAAGCTGACCGCCATGCCCTTCAACTACAATGCGGTGAGCAATCGACAATCCCAAACCTGTACCTTGTCCTACTGCTTTGGTTGTAAAGAAAGGATCAAAGATTCTAGCTTGAATATCCACAGGAACTCCCGCTCCATTGTCCCGAATCGAGACCGTCACAGAGTTGGAATCGTGCCAAGTATGGACTGTGATTTCGCCCCTACTGCCTGCTGCATCCAGAGCATTATTCAACAAATTTAGAAATACCTGATTGATTTGTCCAGCGCGACATTCTACTTTTGGCAACGCACCATAGTGTTTGTCTATCCTGACTCCTGTTCGGAGACGATGTTGCAGAATGACAAGACTACTTTCAATCCCCTCGTGTAGGTCGACGGGCTTTCGGTCTGCTTCGTCCAGTCGAGCAAAATTTCGTAGGGTTAGCACTAATTCTTTGAGTCGATCGGCTCCTATCTTCATAGACTGAAGCAAATTCGGAAAATCTTCTCGGACAAACTCTAGCTCAGATTGGGAGTTGAACTGGGCGATCGCATCCGGTGGGTCTGGAAACGTCGTTTTATACAGAGAAAGTGCTTCTATCATTGACTCTGCATAAGTTTGAGCGTAAGGCAGATTAGCATAAACAAAAGTAGTGGCATTGTTCAATTCATGAGCAATACCAGCAACCATCTGCCCCAGACTAGACAATTTCTCTGTCTGAATTAACTGCGCCTGCGTTGCCCGTAAATCGTATAGCACTTGCTCTAGCTGACGCGCTTGTGCTTGAGCCTGAATGGCTGATTCCTGTACCTGAGCATGCAATTCTGCTTGGTGAATGGCGATCGCCACCTGGTTTCCAAGCTGCTGTAGCAGATCCATTTCCCAGTTTTGCCAAACCCTTGGTCCGGAACACTCGTGGGCAATCAACAAGCCCCAAAGCTTCGTCCCAATGAGGATCGGCACAATTAAATTAGCCTGAACCTGTAAACGTCTCAAAAAGTTGATGTGGCAGTCATCCAACCCTGCTTGCAGAATGTTGTTAATTGCTCGAATCCGTCCTCCCTGGTACAGATTGGCATATTTGCTAGAAAAGCAATTGTCTTGCCCCATTTCTCCCAGCACCGATACCCAAGGCTCAGCAACGTCTTCCACCACAACCGAGCCTTGCCAGTCTTGAAAAAACTGATAGATTACAACTCGGTCAGTGTCGAGCAACTGCCGCACTTCTCGAACCACCGTTTGCAAGATTGTATCTAGATCAAGCGTGCTACGAATTTGGTTCGTCACAAGGCGCAGCAAGCCTTCTCGCTCTACCTGGCGACGAGTCTCACTGTAGATTTTGGACTGGTTGATGGCGATCGCCACCTGGTTGCCGACTTCCTCTAAAAGCTGTTGCTCCCAGTCCAGCCATTCTCGCTCGCGATCGCACTGGTGTAGCCCAATAATGCCGTTGACTTGCCCTCGATACCACATTGCTGTAGCGAGCGTTGAGCGGATTTCTAGCGATTCTGCGAGCTGGCACGCTTGCTTACTTAAGCCAGGAAATTCTGAATAGCGTCTCAAGCCCAGCGCTCTTGGCTGCTGCATTAGCAGCCGTAAGTAAGAATTTCCCTCAATTGGAACGCGATCACCGATTTGAGTAGGATAGTCTCCCCGACAGTACTCGCCCTGACAGATCAACGTTTTTTGTTCACCCGGTTCTGTAATTAGAATGTCAGCTCGGCTACAGTTAAGCACTTGACACAAGATTCGACAAGCGGAGTTAAGCACCTCATCTAAATCCAAAGTGCTACGAATCTCGTTGTTGATTTGGCTTACCAAATTAGACAGTTGAACCTGCCGTTGCAACTGTAGTGCAACAACCTGTTCGCCATCGACGATTTGCTGTAGACGTAAGCTCTGACTTTCTGCACTCAGGTCAGAAGGTTGAACAGGCTCAGTCACGAATAGCTGACTCAAAAACCAGGGTGTTTCAGGAGACATAAACTTGCTAATAGGTAACCCTGCCCTGGAATCACTCCATTGCAGAATCAGTGGAAATCTCAACCAATGCACCCTAGTTAAGCGATCGCATCTTGAAGTAAATCTACGAGTAAACTCTGATTAGAGCATAAGCACAGCGAACACTCGTCAGCATTTTGGCTTAAACTCTCTGTCACCGCCAGCCTAAATATCAGGCAACACCAGCAGGGAACTCAACCGTCTTAAGTCTAATCGAAAAGTTAGGCTTAAGACCTCTTGACTAACCCAACAACTTTCAGGTTTCCAGCACTGCCAAGTGCGCTTTTTGCGACTTTTGATCCACTCGCCACACTCCGATAATTAAAAAAAGCCACGCTCAGACTAGAAAACCCTATTTGAGTTAGACTGATTGCTTCTATTTCAATTATGAATTGATGCGTAGTATAGCTACTGCAAACACTATTAGAAATCCACCGTTAGATAGAAACGTGAATATTTGTGTTCCAACAAGGTGACTCACCAGAAACTCTTAGCGGACGGTTCTGAGCGATCGCTGTCGGGGCTAACTTTCTCCAATTCTTTGCTTGAGCCTGCAATCTTATTGGCTCCATTTAGCAGGTTGCTGTCGCATCAAATGCAAGGGGGTGCTACTAGTGTCAAAATGAATCCAAAGTACTTCAGAATATGTCCACTCAATCAACCTGGAAGCAAATTTACCCCTCAATTAAAACAGCAGTCGCTTATCTAGAGTCAATCGATCTGCTGTTAACACAAGCTGTCAGAACTCTTGCTGCGTTCTACCAAACAGATTGTTTGCTGTGGGCAGGGTTAGAGACAGAAAATCCAGATTCATTTCAAGTTTACGCAACCTCGGGAGCACGACACTTCGTTACAGGACGTGCCGTTCAACAGTCTTTGTCTCCAACAGAGCTAGTTCTCAAAGACGATTTATCCTCAAACGATTCATTTCCGGCGGTTTGGCAAATTTATCCAGAGACTCTACCGGAGTGGCTGGTCACACAACAGCGACTTCCTCAAGTAACCCAACTAGAAACAGGCGAACTGATTGTACCTGCCACCCACAACGGGCGTTTAAGTGCTGACTTTACCGGCAGTTTTAGCGTTGGGGCGGTCGCCACCAGTGCAGACTCGGTTCGTTCACTCCAGCTTGTACTCTTGCTCAATCGACCGTTGCCTTCCCAAGCGACTGAAGCAATAAGCAAAACTGACCCTGCGGCCCCTGCATCCCCTCAAGGTTGGTCTTTAGCAGAAGTTGAGTCCTTAGAAGTTATCTGTAGCCAGTTAGGCTTAGCTTACAGCGCTCTATACTGGCAACAACGCTTAGAACAAGCCCGACGGCAGGCATCTTTAGTAGGACGCATCGTCCGGTTGCTGAACTCCAATCTTAATCCTGATGAAATCGTTGGGCGAATTGTTGCAGAGTTAGGGCAAGGGTTAAACTGCGATCGCTGTATCCTGATCGATCTACGCAGCACCCCGCCGAGCATTTTGGCAGCCTGGGAACACCCAGACCAACAGTTGCCGCCACTGGAGCGACAGGTGGATCTCGCCCGCTGGCAAAGCGTCGTTGACATATTTATTCAAGATGGGGTTTCTTACCTGGAAGTAGAGCAAGACGGAGTTAATCCTGACCCCTTGCAGGATTGGCTGCACACAATTGGGGCAGTTTCAGCGCTGATTGTACCGTTGTTTATCCAAGCAGAATTTTTTGGGGCAGTTTCGCTATTGTCTTATCAATCTGACAGGGTTTATCAGCTAGATGAATTGCAAACGATTCGCCAAGTGACAGATCAGGCGGCGATCGCCCTCACCAATGCCCAGCACTACCAGAGCCTCTGGCACAAACAAGAAGCGCTGCGAATGCAAAACAATTCAGTTCAGCTAGAAATCGTTCGTGATGATCTCACCCAGTTGATGAATCGCCGTTCTTTAGAACGAGAGCTAGAGCAATTTAGTACCAAAGCAGTTTGGGCTGTACAAGAAAATTTCTGTGTCATTATCCTCGACATCGACTACTTCAAATTGGTCAATGACACCTACGGGCACTCAGTTGGGGATGAAGTGCTGCAACATCTAGCTCAACGGCTCCAGCGCCAGTTGCGGAAAGAAACAGCTATCTATCGCTATGACGGCGAAGAATTTGTGGTGCTATTAGCCGAAACGACGTTAACAGAAGCAGTCGATGTTGCAGAACGATTACGGCAGGCAATTCGGGCGGCTCCGATGAAAACAAGCGCAGGTGAAATCAGCATCACGGCTAGCTTTGGCATCGCTCAGCAAAATTCAGCCCACGATCGCAACGCTTGGGATGTTTTGCAGCGGGCTAATCGGGCACTTGATCATGCCAAACGCCAGGGGCGCGATCGCGTCAAAACCCTCTAAAAGAGCCAACATTACTAAACCAGCATTGCTCAATTTGAGAAAGTTCAGTCACCTTTAAACTGGCGGAGCTAGTGACTCCCCGGATAGACTCGAAGCGGCGTTAAAGTTTTCATTTGAGGCAGAACGTGTATGGCAGTTCACCCTTCCCCCGCTTCTCTGGCCACTAAACCCATTGCATTTGGGACAGATGGCTGGCGAGGCTTGATTGCAGCCGATTTTACTTTCGAACGCTTAGTTCACGTTGCGCCTTTGGCCGCAAAAGCGTTGGAAAAAGAATACGGCAGCAAGGTGGGCACCCGTACCATTGTGGTCGGGTACGACCGCCGATTTCTCTCAGAAGAGTTTGCTCAGGCAACCGCTGAGGCAGTTCAATCCGCAGGGTTTGATGTGCTGCTGTCAGAAAGCTACGCCCCAACTCCGGCTTTCAGTTGGGCAGCAAAGCAGCATGATGCATTGGGTGCGCTCGTCATTACCGCAAGCCATAATCCAGGTGGCTACTCCGGGTTAAAAGTTAAAGGGTGCTTTGGCGGCTCCGTTCCACCTGAAGTCACTAAGCAGATCGAAGCAATGCTGCAAGCAGGTGAAACGGTTACAAATACCGCCACTGGAACACTACAAACGTTTAACCCGTGGCAGAGCTACTGTGAAGTTCTTCGCAGCAAGGTTGATATTCCAGCCCTGCAAGCGGCGATCGCAGGGGGCAAACTGACTGTCTTTGCCGATGTCATGCATGGAGCGGCAGCAGGAGGGTTGGGTCAACTGCTAGGAGTTCCCATTCAAGAACTCAACAGTAACCGCGATCCCTTGTTTGGGGGTGGCGCTCCAGAACCTCTACCGCGTTACTTGTCTGACCTGTTTCAGCAGATTCGCTCCTATCAGCGAAACATACCGGGTGGTCTAACCGTAGGATTGGTGTTTGACGGAGACAGCGATCGCATCGCCGCTGTAGACGGACAGGGAAATTTCCTCAGTTCTCAAATTCTGATTCCAATTTTGATGGATCACCTGGCGACCCAACGCGGTTTCACCGGAGAAATTGTCAAAACAATCAGCGGCTCCAACCTGATTCCGCTGGTCGCCAAGATGCACAACCTATCCGTTCATGAAACTCCCATTGGCTACAAGTACATCGCTGACCGAATGCTCGAAACTCCTGTATTGCTGGGCGGTGAAGAGTCCGGTGGCATCGGCTACGGCAATCACATTCCCGAACGAGATGCGCTGCTTTCCGCACTATATGTGCTAGAAGCAATTGTCCAATCGGGAATGGATTTAAGCGACCTCTACCAAAAGCTTCAGGAAAAAACAGGCTTCACTGCTGCCTATGACAGGATTGACCTACCTCTTGCCAGCATGGAGGTGCGATCCCGCCTACTAGAGCAACTCAAAACCCAAACCCCTAAGGAAATAGCGGGTGCTGAGGTAACTGACTGTCTTGCAATTGATGGTTACAAATTCCAGCTTGCTGACCAAAGCTGGCTATTGATTCGATTCAGCGGTACAGAGCCTGTCCTGCGTCTCTACTCTGAAGCCGCCACCTTGGAGCGAGTCCACCAGATTCTTGGTTGGGCAAAAGACTGGGCAGTCTAGGAAAATGCACGCTTAAGGGGGCACGACATACAGTAGTGGTGTACCATGCCACTGCTGTATGTCGTACCACTGAGAATTGCTATAGCTCAAGCCCTTTACTTGTTCAAAGTCAGGCTTGTTCCTCTTCAGGTATCAGTAAGGACTGCACAAATTCATATAACTCTGCTTCCGATCGCCCTTCTAGCTGTAGATCCTTCAGGTTAATCAATCCTTGGGCGAGTTCTGGCGATCGCTTCTTATAAAGATTATTCGCCGCTAGCAAATCCATAAAGACTTCCTGCTCAATCTGCGTCCGGCTAGCCTCTTCAGAAAGCGGGGAAGCGTAAGCCACAGCCTCCACTTCATACTTGAGCAGAAAAATAATCGCACCGCTGAGCCGTTGAAGCTGTTGCTGGAGCTTTCGGACATCCAGGTCTAATCGGTCAAACCCAACCTGCCCTTCAATCCGCAGTTCCACAATCGGCTTCTGAGACGGATCAAGCTGTTTGGATTGGATAGCCTCTGTAACTTTGGCGATCGCTTCCTGCTCCACCTCTTCCTGGCTTTCCTGACCCCGGGTCATAAACCTCAGGCGCACAATCGGACGCTGATAATAATCCTGCTTTAGCTCGGCTTGAACGCCAGAACCATTCATCTCGACCAGGTAAACACCCCGCTCATAACGAGACTCCTCAACGCTATTTGCCTCTACCGAACCGGGGTTAAAAATCCACCCTTCTACTTCATAGTTCTTGTGAATATGCCCCAATGCCAAGTAGTTAACACCAGCCTGCTTCAAAGGCAACAAATCTGCATAGCGTAAGGCTCCCGCATAACGAGCGATCTGCCCCTCCAAACCATGATGAAACAGCATCAGCGTATGCATCGCCCCAGACGGTAATGCCTCAATTGCAACCGCAATTTGCTCAATCGACTTAGGCGCAGCCGCACCATACCAGTTAGATCCCAGCACCCGCACACCGCAATCCAGGTCAATATAGCCGCCCCGCCGACTCTCCAAATCCCAAGGCTGATAAAACGGTTCTCCCGCCGAAATATCGCCTGGTTCTAGCAATAACAGCAATTCCCAATCTGCTAAATAGCGTAGCCAGCTTGTTTTAGTGCCGTAGGGACGATTATCGTGATTACCCTCGATTGCCAGTACCGGAATTCCAGCCTGCTTCAGCATTTGCAAGCACGTCTGAGCCTGGTTTAAAGTTGCAGGTTGAATGTTGCGGTGTTCGAACAGATCCCCCGCGATGACAACAAAATCAACATCTGCGGCAACTGCGTACTTCTCTAATGCATCGTTAAAGGCGTAGAAAAAATCTCGCGTTCGCTCCTTGCTGTCGTAGCGATCAAAACCCAAGTGAACGTCAGCTAGGTGCAAAAAACGAGGCACAGCTTAATTCCTACACAGCGAAGATCAAGTAGTTTAGATCGAGACAGGAGAAGAAGTTGAAGCTGCCAGTTCTTCAAGTCTTTCCTGTTGATCTTGGGAAATACAAGACTGAATCATCGTCTCTAAATCACCCTCCAATACCGGAACTAGAGTGAAATTCTGCCCCAGGCGATGGTCGGTAACGCGATTGTCTTTGTAGTTATAGGTACGAATTTTTTCAGAACGAGCGCCCGTACCGACCTGCGATCGCCGCATAGAGGTCACTGCCTCCTGCTGTTCTCGCAGCTTCATCTCGTAAAGCTTTGCCCGCAAGATCTGCATTGCCCGCTCTCGGTTTTGCAGCTGCGATCGCTCCTCAGTACAGAAAATCCTAATTCCAGTTGGCTTATGGAACAGGTCAACCGCTGTTTCTACCTTGTTAACGTTTTGCCCACCGGCACCGCCTGATCGTGCCGTAGTCAATTCGATGTCTTTGGGGTCGATCTCAACTTCCACATCGTCTACCTCTGGCATAATCGCCACTGTCGCCGTAGACGTGTGAATGCGGCCCCCCGCCTCGGTTACCGGAACTCGCTGTACCCGGTGAACCCCAGCCTCAAACTTAAGCTTGCTGTAAACGCGATCGCCCTGAATCTCCAGAATCGCTTCTTTAAAGCCGCCCATGTCGGCCAAAGATTCACTCACCAGCTTGACTCGCCAGCTTTGAGTCTCCGCATAGCGCGAATACATCCGCACTAGATCTCCAGCCCAAATACTAGCCTCGTCCCCTCCGGTACCTGCCCGGATCTCCAGCATGATGTTCTTGTCATCATTCGGATCGCGGGGCAGCAACAGAATCTTTAAGCGAGTCTCCAGTTGGGCAGTCTTCTCTTCCAACTCTTCCAACTCCAGAGCAGCCATTTCCCGCATCTCTGGATCACTACCTGCCTCCTTAAGGATCTGCTTGGTTCCAAGTAATTCCTCTTGAGTGGTCTTCCAATCCTCAAAAGCCATTACTGTCTCTTCTAAGGACGAACGAGCCCTTGCCACGCGCTGAAACTCGTTGGGATCGGTTGCCACATCAGGATCAGCTAATCGACGAGTCAACTCATGGAAAGTCTGTTCAACAGACTTTAACTTTTCTAGCAGATAGGACTCAGCCATCGGAAAACCTTCGCATTATCCAGGTAGTAGGGATCTGAACAGTTCTCCATATTCAACCTCAGTTGCATACAGTACAACCAGGCTAAATATGACAGCCAGCATCTCTACTTTTCCTTTTCCTGGGGTGTCTCAGAAGTAGATTGTTGAGTATCCATCATGCCGTATTTCCGCAAGAACCGCTCCACTCGACCCTCAGTGTCAATGATTTTCTGAGTTCCGGTGTAGAAGGGATGATTGCCCGACCAAACGTCTACATGAAGTTCTGGCTTAGTAGAACCAACGGTCATCACGAATTCACCGTTGCAATAAACCTTTGCCTCTGGATACCACTGGGGATGAATATCAGCCTTAGCCACAGCTTTTCTCTGTCCTAATTGATTACTTTGTACAATTCTAACTTTTTTGCATTAGCCTTAAGCGCTATGACGCTATAGACATCTAGCCAAACTTTAGCGCTTAGAGTATTGAGGAGCCTTACGAGCCTTGTGCAAGCCATATTTTTTCCGCTCTTTAGCACGAGGATCACGGGTTAAATATCCTTCAACCTTAAGCGGCTTACGGTTCTCTGGGTCTAGCTCACACAACGCACGCGCAACTCCGAGGCGAATAGAATCTGCCTGTCCAGTCAAGCCACCGCCTCTCGCGTTCACGAGGATGTCGTACTCGTTCTCCAAGCCCAACGTTTCAAGCGGAGCTTTAGCTGCTGAAAGATACGCAGGATTGAACTGAAGATACAGGTCGCCAGGCTTACCATTGACTGTAATTTGACCACTTCCTGGAACCAAACGAACTCGCGCTACAGATGACTTGCGTCGCCCCGTTCCCCAATACACAACTTGATTTGACTTTTCGGTGGCTTGCATTACTCTTCTCCTGGAATGGTCTTAATTTGCAATACTTCGGGCTTTTGAGCTTGGTGAGGATGGTCAGGGCCTACGTAAACTTTGAGCTTCGTAAACAGTTGCCGGCCCAATGTGTTCTTAGGTAGCATCCCTTTAACGGCTTGCTCAATGATTCGCTCCGGCACACGGGCTTGCAGCTTTGCAAATGTCTCAGTTTTCATTCCACCAGGACGACCCGAATGGCGACGATAAAGCTTTTGTGAATACTTCTTGCCAGTAACGCTGACTTTTTCAGCGTTGACCACAATCACAAAATCACCTGTATCCAAATGAGGCGTATAAGTTGGCTTATTCTTACCTCGCAGAACCATAGCAATCTCGCTGGCTAATCGCCCTAGACGCTGCTCAGCAGCGTCTACGACGTACCAGTTTCGTTCTAGAGAAGCTTTTTCGGGGACGTATGTTTTGTTCACAGCTCTAAATATCCTTCAATCATTCAGTATAGAAAATCAAATTGAGAACTTATGATCTAACCGAGCAAATGTTCGAATCTCAACTCATCCACAGTAGGCAAGACAAACTTGGGCTGCGTATCAAACCAAAGCTCAGTAGGAAAAGGGAAGTCGGGGTAGCCAACCCGTAACAAACAAAGACCATGCGGGGGAGCGGCATATCTAACTTGGTCTCGCCTTTCGGAAATCCAAAGTTCGGTAAATTCAGCAGGCGATCGCAACCCTCGCCCAACCTGCACCAGCAGACCCACGAGCAACCGCATCATCCCATATAAAAACCCGCTTGCTTGCAGCTCAATGTGAATAAACGCTCCATCGCGACTACATTTCGCTGTTTGAACCTCCACCCAAGAATGAGGACGACTTGATCCTGCTCGATGGAAAGCTGCCAGATGATGGCGTCCGATCATCGGCGTTAGCGCCTCTTGCATCAAACCCTCATTCAAAGGAGCTTGATAATAATGCCAGGAAAAGGGGCGCACAAACAAGTTGGGACGTTTGTCAGTATAGAGCGAGTAACGGTAGCGTCGCCACAAAGCTGAAAATCGAGCGTGCCAATTGGAATCAACCGCGGCCGAAGCTCGAACCACAATATCTGACGAAAGCCGATGATTGAGGATATCTGCCCATCGATGGGTTGGAACAATTGCAGGCGCATCAAAGTGAGCAACCTGTGCCGCTGCATGTACTCCAGCATCAGTCCTACCAGCCCCATGCAACGTGACTGAGTATCCTAATACAGACTGCAATGCATTTTCGATTTCTTCTTGTACGGTCCGCTGCTGAGGTTGACGTTGCCAACCATGAAAGTGAGTGCCTAAGTATTGAATCACCAAGGCAACTCTCTGTAACTTTACCGGTGTTGGTTCAACATCAGAACTAGGAGCAGCTGTTACCCATGAAGACTGCATAGCAGGTGTAGACATGACAACAGCTTAAGTCAGTTCAATAATTGCCATTTCAGCATTATCACCTCGACGATTAACGGTGCGAAGAACGCGAGTGTAACCTCCTTGGCGATCTCTGTAGCGCTCTTTGGCTTGCTCAAATAACGCATGAACGAGTTGCTTATCGTAAAGATAACCCAACGCTTGACGGCGAGCAGACAGAGAGCCGTCCTTAGCCAGAGAAATCATTTTGTCTGCTTCAGAACGAACTGCTTTAGCCCGTATCTTGGTCGTAGTAATACGACCGTGACGAATCAACTCAGTAGTTAAAGCTCTTAAGAGAGCTTTACGCTGGTCAGCGGGTTTTCCAAGCTGATGAACACGACGACGATGACGCATGATACCAATGTAGAAATAGAAGATGAATTTGAAATCGATTTGACTGCTACAGAAACTTAGAACTGCAAGAGATTAGCTAGTCTTAGCTGGTTTCTCATGAGGCAGAGTAATGCCAAGCCGAACTTGCAGTGCTTCAATTACTTCTTCAGCCGACTTAGCACCGAAATTCTTGATTTCCAAAAGATCCTCTTGGCTGTAATCCAGAAGATCCGCCACTGAATTAATCTGTGCCCGTTTCAAACAGTTGTACGCTCGAACCGACAGCTGAAGCTCTTCAATAGGAATTTGATTGGTTGGGTCTTCGTCCTCTGGGAAGTCATCCCTCAACGGCTCAAAAGTGACATCCTTGAGAGGATTGAATAGATCAACTAGAATACTTGCGGCTTGACTCAATGCTTCCTGAGGAGTTAAGCTTCCGTTCGTCCAAACCTCCATAATCAGACGGTCTTTTTCAAGGGAACCGCCGACTCGAGCATCTTCAATCGTGTAATTGACCCTACGGACAGGCATAAAAACTGAATCGATTTGAAGAAAGTCCAAAGCTGCCGTTTCATCGCGTCCCTTTTCAACAGCCCGGTAGCCAATGCCCTTCTCAATCCTAAATTCCATTTCTAGAGTCGAGTTAGTTCCAACTGTGGCGATATACTGAGTCGGATCAATAATCTCAACTTCAGAAGGAAGCTCGAAATGTTCCGTTGTGACAGTCGCAGGACCTTGGACGAGCAAGCGCCCAATTTGAGGCTGAGAGGAGTAACTCTTCAGCACAATCTCTTTCATGTTCAAGATAATGTCCAAGACATCTTCACGGACGCCAGGAATGGTCATGAATTCGTGCGTTACCCCAGCAACACGCACAGCCGTTACTGCCGCTCCTTCTAAATTCGAGAGAAGCACTCGACGCAAAGCATTTCCGACTGTAATGCCTTGACCTCTTTCCAACGGTTCTAGAATGAATCGCCCATAAAGATTTCGATCATCAACATTATCTGTTTCTACGCACTCGACCTGAAACTGTGCCATAGACCAACCTCCCTCTTCCCTAGCATTGGAAAGGCAAACAACACTTTCCTGACTCAATTTATCTCCCGGTAGGTTACCGGATGCACCGCTCTCAATATCTCTCGAACTGTTTACTTCCAGTTCGCCTCAAACCCGCCGTCGCTTAGGAGGACGACAACCATTGTGAGGAATGGGAGTAACGTCACGGATAAGCGTAATCTCTAGTCCAGCGCCCTGTAGGGCTCTAATTGCGGTTTCCCTGCCAGATCCTGGACCACTTACCATAACCTCAATCTGACGCATACCTTGATCAACAGCCCGCCGAGCTGCACCCTCAGCAGCTGTCTGAGCAGCAAACGGTGTACCCTTCTTGGCACCTTTAAAGCCACTAGAACCAGACGAAGCCCACGAAATAGCTTCCCCATTAATATCTGTAATCGTAATGATGGTGTTATTGAAAGTTGACTGAATATGTGCAACACCACTCGGCACATTCTTTTTCTGCTTCTTTGCCCCGGACTTACGAGTTGGTTGTCTCGCCATACTTTACTCTCTGGATAAAAACTTAAACTTTGTATCTAGGGAAGCCAAAATCTCATTTTCCTAGCCTTATGGAGCTGATCAGGTAGGACAGAAGAAGCTCAAACCTATACTTAGCTCCATACTCGAACATGCACTTAGACCAAAAATAGATTGAGGCAATCCAGCAAATTTTTGATCATGCAAGAGCCAATGTTCGCAATTTGCTCCTATGCAAGAACCTAGGGATATTGTGGCGCGTGTCTGGAGCCCTAAAACTATTTCTTGCTTGGAGCCTTCTTCTTACCAGCAACTGTTCGACGACCACCCCGGTTTGTGCGGGCATTAGTTCGAGTTCGCTGACCACGAACGGGTAATCCCATACGGTGACGACGTCCTCGATAGGTTCCGATGTCCATTAGACGCTTAATGTTCATCTGGTTCCAGCGCCTAAGATCACCTTCTACCTGGTAATCGGCTTCAACGACCTCCCGAAGCGCACCAACGTCCGCATCACTAAGGTCCTTAACCCGCGTATCTGGGTTCACACCTGTTTTAACTAGGATTGCTTTAGAACTCGACAACCCAATTCCAAATATATAAGTCAGACCAATTTCGACACGCTTGTCACGTGGAAGGTCTACTCCGGCAATACGTGCCACTCTGCCATCTCCCCCTAACGTTAAATTCTGGAATACTGCTCTATCTACCAATAAAAGCGATTTTCTCGCTTAAACCCAAACCGTCTACTAGTAACACAGCTAACCTTGACGCTGCTTATGTTTTGGGTTGGAGCAAATTACCATAACCCTGCCACGTCGACGAATGACGCGGCATTTTTCACAAATCTTACGAACGGATGCGCGAACCTTCATCTCTTAGGCTATTCCAATCTTGTACAAAGTTGTCATTATAGCAATTATTCTTGCTCTGGTCAAACTGCGAACCGACTTCTGAGGAGGCTGTTTGTTATTTCTTCTACTCAGAAGATAGCTACCTCTACTTTTTGCGAAGCCGATAAGTGATTCGACCTTTTGTCAAATCGTAAGGAGTTAATTCAACCTTCACTCGGTCGCCCGGAAGAATCTTGATGTAGTTTCGCCTAATTTTGCCCGAGATATGAGCCAAAACATTAAAGCCGTTATCTAGGTCAACCCGAAACATTGCGTTAGGTAACGAGTCTGTTACCGTACCTTCCATTTCAATTAGATCTTGTTTAGACAATGCGCTTTTCCTCAAACTAAAGTACAAAACGATCTCGGAAACTTAGAAATTCACAATTTGACCTGAGTCTACGAATTTTCTATGGTTTCTGCTCATTAACGCTTATTTCAAGATTAACAAATCTCTATACTAAACAGCTTTAAGGAGAATTAGCGAAAACAGCTTCACTTGACCCAATTGCTTTTCGACGGTTGACACACTCAAGACTTAGAGAATTTAATATCTCAGTCTTGAATAATCTGCTGAAGATCTACATTAACGTGCTCAACGGAGCGATTTCCATCTACAGAAATTAGCTGCTGGCGATCGCTGTAAAAATCAATCAGAGGAGCGGTTTGCTCTCGATAAACCTGAAGTCGGTTGCGGATTACCTCTTCGCTATCATCTTTGCGCCCTCGACTTAAAAGACGAGCTACTAGAACATCATCGGGGACTTCCAGATTGACAACACAGTCGCACGTTTGCTCAATCTCTTGCAGAAGCTCATCTAGAAACACAGCCTGATTCACATTTCTAGGAAAGCCGTCAAGAATCCAACCTTTTTCTATATCAGGTTGACCAAGGCGATCGCGCACCAGATCCAAAATCAGCTGATCTGGCACTAGCTCACCTTGGTCCATATAAGACTGAGCCTTTATGCCAAGATCAGTTTGTTGGGAAACTGCACCACGTAAGATGTCCCCAGTAGAAATGTGAGGAATATTACACAGATGGGCAAGGGTATCTGCCTGAGTCCCTTTTCCTGCACCTGGAGGCCCCAGAAAGATCAATCTTGCCACTACTGCTTCACCATCCCTTCATAGCGCTGAGAAATCACATAAGTCTGAATTTGCTTCGCTGTATCGATGGCTACACCGACTAGGATTAACAGTGAAGTCGCTCCTAATCCTTGGAAAGTCCTGATTTGGGTTGCACCTTCGACCGCAGTTGGAATGATTGCAACTAGTCCCAAGAATACAGCGCCTAAAAAAGTTAAACGATTCAAAACGCGTTCAATGTATTCACTCGTTGCTTTACCGGGGCGAATTCCTGGAATACTAGCTCCCATCTTCTTGAGGTTCTGGGACATGTCCACAGGATTAACAATCAAGGAAGCGTAGAAATAACTGAAGAACAGAATGAGCACCAAGTAAACCACTATATAAACCCATGTACCAGGGCTCAGGTAGCTGACAACCTGTCCTAGAAACTGGTTGGGAATGAACTGCGACAAGGATGCTGGCACAACCATGACTGCAGAAGCAAAAATGATTGGCATCACCCCACCTTGGTTCAGGCGAAGTGGCAAATAACTGCTTCTTTCTAAGTAGAGTCTGCGCCCCACCTGCCGTCGAGCAGAAATGATAGGAATTCGACGAGTTCCCTCTTGGACAAAAACGATGCCAACAATCATAACCAGGAAGACCAGCATCAGAATGATGATGCCGCCAACAAGGCTGCGATCGCCACCCTGAGCAAGTTCAACAGTATTACCTAATGAACGAGGCAGGGTTGAGACAATACTTACAAAAATCAGTAGAGAAGCTCCATTGCCAATTCCTCGCTCTGTAATTAGCTCACCAACCCACATCACAAACATGGAACCTGCTGTGAGCGCCAAAGCAGTTTCTACAACAAAAAGGATGCTTGGGTTTTCGGCAAATTGACGAACGAACAAAGCGATGCCAACACTTTGAATTAATCCCCAGCCCAAGGCAACATAACGAGTAATCTGGGAAATTTTGCGCCTTCCTGCTTCGCCTTCGTTCTTCTGCAAGTCTTCTAGAGCTGGAATCGCTGCCGTTAGAAGCTGTAAAATAATGGATGCGTTGATGTAGGGCAAAATTCCTAAAGCAAATATCCCTACCGCAGAAATTCCGCCGCCTGCCAGGATGTCTAAAAAGCTAAGTAGACCTCCCAAGCCACTGTCACTGAGTGCTGCTTGCAAGGCATCGCGGTTAATTCCAGGTACGGGAATTACAATACCTAGACGAACCAGAAGTAACATCCCAACGGTAACAAGCAGCCGACCTCTCAGTCCTGCTGCTTGCGCCATTTGCATGAACGTTTCTTGAGCCGTTGGGGCTTTATCTTTACTAACGACCATTTAAGGAGTTCCTCTACCGATATATGCGATCGCAGCTTTCCTCAGAACAGCTTCTTTGAGTTGTGCCTAATCCAAGCATGACAGCATCGCTGAAATACTCTGCCCTTTGATCAAAGTAGAACTCTCAAGCATAAGGTACAAGCTATTTATTAATCTAGCAGCTTGCAGGTACCGCCTGCCGCCTCAACCTTGGTGCGAGCCGATGCCGTAAAAGCAGCAGCCGTCACTTCAAGCTGAGTAGTTAGGTCACCATTTCCCAAAACTTTCAAAGGTCCATCATCTGAGGTAACAATTCCTGCTTCCATCAAAGACTCAAGCGTCACTTCAGATTTAGCAGGCAGTGACTCTAGGTCGCCAACATTGATGACGGTGTAATGCAGACGATTGATTACTGTAAAGTGCTTAAGTTTGGGAATACGCCGATACAAAGGCATTTGTCCCCCCTCGAAGCCAGGACGAGTACTGCGACCAGAGCGCGATTTTTGACCCCGCATTCCAAACCCACCGCTAGCACCCTGACCAGCAGAGATACCTCTACCGATGCGTCGCCGCCGTCTTCGAGAACCTTTTTGAGGTGAAGCGTCTTCTAATCTCATAAGCTTGTTCTTCTCCAAAAAAGAATTTAGTTAGTCGTTTGCTTATGCTTTGTCGTGAATAGCAATCGGTGTGCACTAACCATTAATTCAGGCATAGAGAGATTCGATAGGAACCCCTCGCTCTTCTGCAACTTCAGAAAAAGTTCTTAAAGATGCCAGCGCATTGGCAGCAGCTCTGGCATTGTTTAAAGGGTTGTCTGACCCTAGCTGCTTTGCCAAGATATTACGCACTCCAGCTAGCTCCAGTACAGTTCGCACCGCTCCACCAGCAATTACCCCAGTTCCCGGGGCTGCAGGACGCATCATCACTTTGGCACCGCCACCCACTCCATTAACGGGATGGGGAATGGAGTTAGCTTTGGTTAGGGGCACATCAACTAAATGCTTCTTTCCATCTGCTACGCCTTTGCGAACTGCACCAATTACGTCACTAGCTTTACCAACACCAACACCGACTTGCCCTCGTTCATTGCCAACTACAACAATGGCTCGAAAGCTCAGCTTTTTACCACCTTTAACAACTTTAGTGACCCGGCGAATCTGAACAACCCGCTCCTGCCAATCTGTTTCTTTCTCTTTCGCTTTATTGTTTTTGCGACGATTTGCCATGTCTTTAATCCTTAAACTTAGCTTGGTCTGCTTAGAGGGCTTGCCTTTGACACATTTTTAAAGGACAACAGTTCAATAAAAATCTACTTAGAAGTCCAAACCACCCTCTCGAGCAGCATCTGCAAGAGCTTTGACTCGTCCGTGATAGAGTTTGCCGCCTCGATCGAAGACAACCTGGCGGATACCTTGCTCAATCGATCGCTGTGCAATTAGCTTGCCTACTTGCACGGATGCAGCACAGTTGCCGCTAGAATTCAATTCTGACTTCAACGATGGCTCCAAAGTAGAGGCAGAAACTAGAGTGTGATGGCGAGTATCGTCTATGATCTGAGCGTAAATATGCTGGTTTGAACGGAAAACAGCCAAACGAGGACGCTCTGCGGTTCCAATGACTTTGCGCCGGATACGACCATGACGACGCTGTGTTGATTCTCTTCGAGTAAGTTTCATTTTTACTTCTTCCCTGCCTTTCCAGCTTTGCGTCTGACCATCTCGCCTGCATAGCGAATTCCCTTACCCTTATAAGGTTCGGGCGGACGAACCGCTCTGATTTGAGCTGCGATGTTACCAACAATCTCTTTATCGATGCCGCTGATCAAAACGTTGGTATTGTTTTCTACTGCTAGTTGAATGCCTTCCGGAGGAGCGATCTGTACAGGATTGCTATAACCGACGTTTAGCGTCAAGTTACGGCCCTGAACTTGAGCACGATAACCAACCCCCTGAATTTCTAGACGACGCTGAAACCCTTGAGAGACTCCTTCAACCATATTGGCAACCAGAGTTCGGCTAAGTCCGTGACGTTGCCGAGCCACACGGGAATCGTTGCGGCGCTTAACCAGCAGAGTTTCTCCTTCCTGGCTCACCTCTACTTCGGCGGGGAGGATACGAGACAATTCACCTTTTGGACCTTTTACTGCCACCTGCTGACCTGCAATGGTGACAGTCACCTTGGCAGGGAGAGGGATAGGACGTTTTCCGATACGAGACATAACTGAAAATTGCTCCTGAACAACAGTGATTAATTGCTAGTAGTTGATGGTCGTCAGCTCTCACCGCCTATCTGACCGCAAAGAACTAACAGCTAACAACTGCTCTGAGTAATGCCTACCAGATGTAGCAGAGCACTTCTCCTCCTAAACCCTGGCGGCGTGCATCTCGATCAGTCATGATTCCGCTGGATGTAGAAATAATTGCAATACCGATCCCACCCAAGACTCTCGGCAGCTCTTTGCGGTTGGAGTAAACTCGTAAACCTGGCTTGCTGACGCGCTTTAAAGTATTGATAATAGGCCGACGATTTTTGCCTCTGTACTTAAGGGAGAGTACTAAATTGCGCTTAACTCCCTCCCCAGATTCTGAGAAATCAGCAATAAAACCTTCTTCTCGTAGAACCCTAGCAATATCGCGAGTCATCCGAGTTGACGGAACCTCTGTTGTCTGGTGCCGTGCCAAAGTCGCATTTCGGATGCGCGTCAGCATGTCTGCAATCGTATCGTTAACCGCCATAGTTTCCTCTTTATGAAACTGCCTCAATTGTCTCGAAAGGGCATACCGATTTCTTTCAGCAAAGCGCGGCCCTCTTCGTCGGTGTTTGCAGTGGTGATGATTGAAATATCCATCCCGCGAATCTGGTCAATTCTGTCGTACTCCACTTCAGGAAAAATGAGCTGTTCTCGCAGACCCAAAGTGTAGTTGCCACGACCATCAAAGCTTTTAGGACTAATCCCACGAAAATCTCGGATCCGGGGTAGGGACAAATTGATCAACCGTTCCAGGAATGCGTACATCCGGTCTGAACGCAAGGTGACCATAATACCTACAGGCATTCCTTTACGAATTTTGAAGCCTGCGATCGCCTTTTTCGCACGAGTAACAACAGGCTTTTGCCCTGTGATCATCGCAATCTCATTCAAGGATGCTTCTAATGCTTTCGCATTTTGAGCAGCTTCCCCTAACCCTCGGTTAACAGTGACCTTAACAAGCTTAGGAACTTGATGAACGTTTTCGTACTGAAACTGTTCCATCAGCTTTGGAACAATTTTTTCTCGATAAGTAACTTTGAGCTTTTCTGCCATATTTTTATCCTTGATGCTTCCTGGGCTTTGTCAGGATTGCTGCTTGATGAACTACTTAGTCAAGAATTTCGCCGGTCTTCTTTAACATCCGAACCTTGCGTCCATCAGAGTTGTAGGTGTAACAGATACGACTCGCTACTTTCTGTTTGGTCGAATAAAGCATCACGTTTGAGCTGTGAATCGGACCCTCAGTCGTCGTAATCTGACCTGACTCTCCCTCTTGCTGAGGCTTAACGTGCTTGGTCTTGATGTTGACCCCTTTGACGATGACCTTGCTCAGTTTTGGAAAAGTCTGCAAGACTTCACCAACTGTGCCCTTCTCCTTTCCGGAGATTACCTGAACGGTGTCTCCCTTCTTGACGTGCATTTTGTATCCAACTTTGGGTTGCTTAGCTTTTGGCATCACAGCACCTCCGGAGCTAGAGAAACAATCTTGGTGAAGTTTTTGTCGCGCAGCTCGCGGGCTACAGGCCCAAATACACGAGTTCCTCTAGGGTTGCCCTCGGCATTAATGATGACAGCTGCATTATCGTCAAAGCGAATGCTCATGCCGCTGTCGCGACGTAGCCCTTTGCGAGTACGAACCACAACGGCTCGCACTACGTCCGACTTTTTGATCGCCATGTTTGGGATCGCATCTTTGACAACAGCAATGATGACATCGCCTACGCCAGCATAGCGACGGTTGCCACCTAGAACTCGAATGCACATCAGCTTGCGAGCACCGCTGTTATCTGCCACGTTAAGGTAAGACTCTTGTTGAATCATGGTGAATCTCCGCGGTTAAACTTTGGGGGCGGTGCTAATGATGTCAGTTACAACCCAGCGCTTAGTCCGACTAAGGGGGCGGGTTTCCTGAATACGAACGCGATCGCCCTCTTGACATTTATTTTCTTCGTCATGCGCTTTGTACCGCTTGGTGCGAACCATAATTTTGCGGTACTTGGGATGAGGGGCGCGGTTTTCCACAGCCACCACCACCGTTTTGTCCATTTTGTTGCTGACAACTAAGCCAACTCTCTCTTTGACTGCCATTGAAACCTACTCCTCTTCTGCATCCGATTTTGAATCTGAAGATGCAGCCCCAGAACCGGATGTCTGTTTAATAGAAGCTGCTAACTGACGCTCTCTCTCCAACGTCATCAGTTGAGCGAGACGATGGCGCATATGCTTAAACTGATGAGGCTTCTCTAACTGTCGAGTAGCTTTTTGAAACCGCAACTCAAACAGCTGCTTTTTGGTTTCTACAATCTGATCGCTGAGTTCTTGATCACTCAGATCCCTAATTTCCTCAATCTTAGGCAGAGGCATGGCTTATACTTCCTCCGCTTCGCGCGTAATGAACTTCGTTTTGATAGGCAGTTTAAAGGCAGCAAGGCGCATCGCCTCACGCGCAGTCGCCTCCGGAACGCCAGCGATTTCGAACAGAATCCGACCTGGCTTAACTACTGCAACCCAAAACTCTGGGTTTCCCTTACCTGATCCCATTCGGGTTTCAGCTGGGCGCATGGTTACCGGCTTGTCTGGAAAGACACGAATCCAAATTTTTCCACCCCGGCGGATATATCGCGTCATTGCTCGTCGGCTAGCTTCGATCTGACGAGCAGTGATCCAGGAGGGTTCGAGTGCTTGAAGGGCAAAATCACCAAAGTTCAAGTCATTGCCCCGGTTGGCCAACCCTCGCATCCGGCCCCGATGCTGCTTCCGAAATTTAGTTCTTCTAGGACTTAACATGACTCGCCTTACCCCTCATTTGAACGATCTTCAAACTGTTGACGGCGACGCTGCTGCTGCTGGCGGCGACGGGGCTGAACATTTCCGGGAGTAGCAGGTTCTTCTTCTCCTGGAATAATTTCTCCTTTGAATACCCAAACCTTGATGCCCAATACACCATAAATGGTTTGAGCTGTTCGGTAGGAGTAGTCAATGTCTGCCCGGAGTGTATGTAGCGGCACCTTACCCTCGCGGGTGTATTCTGTCCGCGCAATTTCTGCGCCGTTCAAGCGACCACTGACCTGAACTTTTATCCCTTGGACTCCGGCCCGCTGTGCCCGTTGAATGGCTTGTCTAACCACTCGGCGGAAAGAGACTCGGCGCTCTAGCTGCTGAGCAATATATTCAGCAATAAGTCCTGCGTCTGCGTCGACACGGGCTACTTCTACGACATTGATGCGAATTTGGCGATCGCTACTTCCCAATTCTTTCTGAAGTCCGGCACGCAAGTTCTCAATGCCTGCACCACCTCGACCCACTACAACGCCTGGTCTAGCTGTTCTAACCTCTAAATCGATTTGGTCAGCTTTCCGCTCGACACGTACTTCGGAAATCCCAGCGTTGCTGAGATTTTTATCTGTAGCGATGTAGTTACGGATTTTGTAGTCTTCCTGTAACAGGTCTGGATATCGACCAGAGTCGGCAAACCATCGAGAACGATGTTCTTGAGTGATGCCGAGGCGGAAGCCAACTGGATGTATCTTTTGTCCCACGACTCGTCCTCTGAAATGTAAGCAGTAAAAGGGTTAGTTAGATAAGAGCAATATTTACAGAACAGATATAAATACCTGGCTATTCCTCTTCTGCTCCGGGAGCAACCGCAATAGTGATATGGCAAGTCGGCTTCCGAATCTGATAGGCCCGCCCTTGTGCCCGAGGGCGAAAGCGCTTGAGCACAGGGCCTTGATCTGCGTAGGCTTGGCTAACAATCAGGTCAGCAGGGGTGTGGCCCACATTATGTTCTGCGTTAGCCACAGCCGAGCGAAGAACCTTGAGAACAGGCTCACAGGCTCTATAGGGCATAAACTCCAGGATAATCAGAGCTTCCCGGTAGGAACGTCCACGAATTTGGTCTAAGACCCGACGCACCTTGTGAGGTGACATCCGAATATATCGAGCAACAGCTTTAACTTCTTCAGCAGCGGTGATAGCCATGATTTTCTCCTACAGTCCTTAACTCCAGCGGTGGCTGACTGCCATTTGCTGGCAGCTAACGACTTTTAGCGACGGGCCTTCTTGTCACTTTTGGCGTGACCTCGGAAGGTGCGAGTTGGGGCAAATTCTCCCAATTTGTGTCCTACCATTTGCTCCGTTACGTAGACCGGAACATGTTGACGCCCATTGTGAACGGCAATCGTGTGCCCAATCATCTGGGGCAAAACAGTTGATGCGCGTGACCAGGTTTTGATCACTTGCTTGTCGCCCTTTGCATTGAGGGCTTCAATTTTTGAGAGCAGATGGTCTGCTACGAACGGGCCTTTTTTCAGAGAGCGAGACATAGCTGGGTCAACCTAATGAAGTAACTATCGCTTAACAGAATTTGATCGCTCAGGTTTAGGGTTTGCAGATTGCCAGCCAGCTTATGCATCCCGACCGCCACGACCTCTCTTAGAAGAACGACGGCGACGACGCACAATCAAAGCATCACTAATTTTCTTCTTCTTGCGAGTCTTATAACCCAGAGCTGGCTTACCCCAAGGAGTAACCGGTCCACTACGACCAATCGGAGCACGACCTTCACCACCACCATGAGGGTGATCCACAGGGTTCATCACGCTACCGCGGACCTCTGGACGGCGACCTTTCCAGCGCTTACGACCCGCCTTACCAAGGCTGACGTTGCGAGAATCGGTATTACCCACCTGTCCAATGGTTGCGTAACATTCGCGTCGAACCAGGCGAACTTCAGTAGAAGGCAGTCTGAGGGTTACAAAATTACCTTCTTTAGCGACAACTTGCGCTGAAGCACCCGCTGCTCGGACAATCTGTCCACCTTTACCAGGAACTAGTTCCACATTATGAACAGCAGTTCCTAGAGGAATGTTGCCCAGAGGAAGCGCATTACCCACTTCAAAAGGGGCATCTGGTCCAGAAATGATAGTGGCGCCAACAGCCAATCCAAGGGGATGGATAATATATCGCTTCTCACCATCCTGGTAATAGACCAAAGCAATTCGAGCGTTGCGATTGGGATCGTATTCAATCGCTGCTACTTTCGCTGGGATGTTGTGCTTGTTGCGGTAGAAATCAATGATTCGGTAAAGGCGCTTGTGCCCACCGCCTCGATGACGGGTCGTGATTACACCACGATTGTTCCGACCTTTGGGACGGTGTACCGAACGGGTTAGAGATTTTTCTGGCTCAGTTTTGGTAATTTCGGAAAATTCCGAAACTGTGCGTTCGCGGGTGCCAGGTGTATATGGTCGATAGTAACGAATACCCATAACTCAAATTTGGTTGCACTGCTAGACGGCATTCAGTTGGCGGAGGTTAGTATAGGCACTAAACTTCGGGGAACAACGTGATCGAATCTCCGGGGGCGAGGGTCACGACTGCCCGCTTGTAGCTGGAACGGAATCCTACAAATCGACCCATGCGCCGCTTCTTGCGAGGCGGATTTTGAGTATTGATTTGTATGACTTCGACCTCGAAAAGTTGTTCGATCGCAGACTTGATTTCTGTCTTAGTCGCGCGGGGATCAACCTCGAATGTGTACTGGTTGTTCTCCAATAGCAAGGTTGCTTTCTCAGTCACAATCGGGCGACGCACCAGGTCTGCTAGCGCACGGGAGTCAAACTTAGTCACCGTAAACCTCCTGAATTTTTGCAAGAGCAGACGCAGTTGCCAAAATTTTGTCTGCGTCTAGCAGGTCATAGACATTAAGACTGCTAGCAGAAATCAGCTTAAGGTTGACAATATTTCGAGCTGAAAGGTAAACCGTCTCATCTCTCTCTGAGAGAATCAGCAGAATTTTAGCGGTAGGATCAATTCCCCAACGGGCGATCGCCTGCGTCAACTCTTTCGTCTTAGGACGAGGCAACTGATCAGCAAAGTCTTGAACGATAACCAGGTCTCCAACACGGCTCTGGAAAGCTGTCCGCAAAGCTAGTCTGCGCTCTTTGCGGTTCATTTTGGTGCTGTAGTCTCTGGGCTTGGGTCCAAAGATTACGCCACCCCCCCGCCATAGCGGAGAGCGGTTAGAACCTGCACGAGCACGTCCTGTACCTTTTTGTCGCCAAGGCTTGCGACCTCCACCGCTCACTTCTGCGCGAGTCTTTGTTGAGGCAGTGCCTTGTCGAGCATTGGCCAATTGCCGTACAACAGCTCGATGCACAATGTGAGAAGCACTTGCTTCACTCGCAACTTTCAACTCTAAGGAGGCTTGTCCAACCTCTTCGCCTTGCCAATCTCGAACTATACAATCAACCATATTTTTCCCTCCGACTGATGAGCCTTGGAATTAATCAGCTTTGAGCGACAGGTTTTCAGATTGAGAAACGCCAGAACTCACAGCTAAAAACTCGGATTTATGAATTTCCTACTTGCTTGGCAGGAACAATATTTAACAAGGCTCCGGGCTTGCCTGGAACAGCGCCTTTGATGAGCAATAGATTGCGCTCGGCATCGACGCGCACCACAGTAAGCTTACGAACTGTGACTCGGCTACCACCTAAACGACCCGCCATCCTCTTACCCGGATAGACGCGCCCAGGCGTAGTACCTGCGCCGGTTGAACCTGGTAGGCGATGGTTCTTAGAACCGTGCGCCATGGGTCCACGCTTGAAGTTGTGCCGCTTCTGATAACCAGCGAAACCACGACCAATGCTAGTGCCAATCACGTCCACGATTTGCCCTGACGCAAATGTATCAGCAGTAATTTGCTGTCCCAGTTGGAACTCGGCGACGTTGTCCAACCGATACTCATGGAGGTGACGCAGAGGAGGGGCTTCAGACTTGGTTAAATGACCCAATTCTGGTCTGTTAAGCGCTTTAGCTGCTACTTCTCCATAACCAACCTGAATGGCTGCATAGCCATCTGTCTGAGCAGTTTTAATCTGGGTGATGGTGCATGGGCCAGCCTGCACAACAGTCACAGGGATCGCTTTCCCTACTTCATCAAATACTTGGGTCATGCCAAGCTTAGTGCCGAGGATACCAACAGACACAGTAACGAGTCTCCCTTGTTTTGAACACTGCAAAAATCTTGGAACTGCGATCGCCTCGCTAGCCCATCAAACTTCAACAGATTTTTCGCAAAAACCACCCTAGAGCTCTGCTGTTGCAATTCCAGCAATCACTCCAAGTTCTACGAAAGTAGCGGCTTAGGCAGTCTAGAGATCGCAGGGAACACTCGCTTTCAGCGAACTGCTCAACGCTGCACTTTCTCACTTCGCCAGGACTTAAACAGATATCTGTTCAGTATCCTACGGGTTTCGCCTGCAACTCTTGATCTGAACCGCGCTGTCTCTACTATTACGAGCAGGCTTTTCGGAAGCAGGAGAATCTGAAAAGCTTCTCCCAATCAAGAGGCTTAGCAGTCAAGGGACGATTAGTAGTGAACTCTAGCTCATTACCTTTGTCCCGTGAAATCCATAAACCCTGATTTCGGCGACAATTAAATATCATAGACAATTAAAACGAACTTGTCTAGCAATTCTTACTCTAATTTTTAATTGCCTGTGAATTCCTGAATGACCCTATTGTGGCGTAATTTATGGCTGTGATGCCACTAGGAATTAGGAATTGCTATCGGTGGATAAGGTGAATTGAATCAATCCTGCGCCAAGGGGGCGATCGCTGCTTACATATCCACATTTATAATGAGATCGCTAACGGAGATACTTAGACCCTCTTGAAACTTCTGGGCAGTGAGGACGCAAAGCTTATGGCGTTGATTACAACAGGCAAGCAGTTTATCCGTGATTTAGAAAAAGCGGGTGCTTTGGGGCTGTACATTCCCCTGGAGGGAGGGTATGAAGGGCGATATCAGCGTCGTCTTAGAGCAGCAGGATACGGATTGCTAACCATCAATGCGCGTGGGCTAGGCGATCTCTCTGCATATTTGTTAGATGTTCATGGAGTTCGTCCACCCCATTTAGGCAAGAAAGATACAGGACGCGGAGCAGCTGTTGGTGCGAGATACTATGTTCCTCCCGTTGCAGGGTATCAGTTGGAACAGCTACCACCAGGTTCTAAAGGTTTGGCATTGTGGTTTTTGGACGGAGGGATTCTTTCGCAGCAAGAGTTGGAATTTTTGGCTGCGCTGCCCAGCTATGAGCCCCGGATCAAGGTAGCGATTGAATTGGGAGGCGATCGCAGCTTTACCTGGAAGCCATTAAAGGAAACTCTGGTTGCAGCTTAGGGTAAATAGGACGTTGTATTAAGCTGACTCCAGAAAATCTCAGAATGCCAACTAGGATTGAGATATCTCAATTCAGGCATCTACTCATGAGTAACAAAAAGTACGTTCCTCCTCGTCCGGGCTTTCCCAATCGTCTTGATGCTGGGGGCACTAGGCAAAAGGCAGAAGGCGCTCAAAATCTCCCTGATCCAACCAATCCTGATAATCCCAATCCACCTACAGTAGGTTAAAGGCTTTTTATTGAGAGGGCTCATACCTTACGGTTCGAGATTATAGGTTCAGGAGAAGGGTGAGAAATAGTCAGGAAACATATTCAACCCTGTGGAGATGCAGCACTGCTGCGTCTCCGCACTTAGTTTAAACCGAGCAGATCGCCCTTTATGGAAAAGTATTTCAGCAATTTGTAATACGTGCAGCTTGTAATACGTCTCAGTATTCAATCTTTGTAGTAGACTGACCGCAGATTGATCCCTCGTCATTTTTCGAGTAACCCATTAGCATGTAAGGGTGACTGATTTGTACCGTCCCTTACGATCTTTAAGGGAGGGCAACTGGTTCAAACTCATTTGTGGAGCCAGCTTTCAACACCTCCCTGCTGTACGCAATCTCACCCTGGCCTATACGCTTGCTGGTGCTGATTGTGTTGATGTTGCCGCAGATCCGGCTGTCATCACTGCTGCGCGAGAGGCAATGTGGGCAGCGAGTCGTTTAGCCGCTGCTGGTTCTGAGGCGTTTAAGTTTAACGGCTTGCCCTGGCTGATGGTGAGTTTGAATGATGGCGAAGATCCGCATTTTCGCAAGGCTGAGTTTGATGCTGCGAAATGTCCAGCGGACTGCACTCGACCCTGTGAATCGATCTGCCCTGCTGAGGCGATCGCCTTCAACCATAGCCACAATAATTTTTCAGGCGTAATTGACGATCTTTGCTATGGCTGCGGTCGCTGCTTAACTGTGTGTCCGATTCAGCAGATTTCGACCCGCTCCTATGTGTTCACACCAGCAGCGATCGCGCCTCTAGTGCTAGCCGGAGTGGATGCAGTTGAAATTCATACGCAGGTAGGGCGTTTGGCAGACTTCAAGCGGCTTTGGCAGGCGATCGCTCCTTCGCTTGACCAGCTCAAACTAATTGCAATTAGCTGTCCCGACGGAGAGGGGCTGATTGACTATCTCTGGGCACTGTATAAGCTGATCTCACCCTTGCCCTGCCCACTGGTTTGGCAAACAGACGGTAGACCGATGAGCGGTGATATTGGTGATGGTGCCACTCGTGCCACCATCAGGCTAGGACAAAAGGTTCTAGCAGCCAAGTTACCGGGATATGTGCAATTAGCGGGAGGAACAAATAGTTATACGGTCTCTAAGCTAGTAAAACAAGGCTTATTAGGGGAACGTACAGCGTTGGCAAACCAGCGCAATGTAGTGATCAATCAGGACATTAATTACTCAGACACCTGTGTAGAGAACGCTTCCGTCTTGACAGCAGGTGTCTCACAGCCCGTTGATACTACAGCGCAACCGCCCTACAGGGTTGCTGGAATTGCCTATGGTAGCTATGCCCGCACCCTTTTAGCTCCTGTTTTGGATCAGCTAGCGCAACACAGCACGGAAGATTCATCAGTTACTATAAATTTTTCTAGGAATTTTCCCAATGGATTTTATAGAGCTGACACTATGACTTCATGGATTCCTAAATCAAATTCCACTCATCTGGAGGTTCATCCGGATTTGCTACACAAAGCCGTCGGACTTGCTGATTCTCTTGTTTCTCAAATCAAATCACCTATGAGGCTAAGGCAAACCATTCCTAAGCAAACCGGATAAGCTGACCTGATGCAGTGCCCTATTACGGCTCGGCATTTCGTCAAATTTCTTTCCTTGAACTTCGTGCTGGTCATTTAACACCTTTAAAGCCATTTACTCATGACGCTCAACGGTAACAACTCCTCTGAACAGCCGATTGATTCTGAGATTGCCGCAGATCAGAGTGTTCCTACAGCGATGCAGATTACAGACGACCTTGACCGACTGCTAGAAATTTTACCTGGCGAGATTCGCCTGCATTTAGAGCAGCATCCCCAGCGAGAAAAGCTGATTGAAGTTGTCTTAGATTTAGGTCGCCGTCCAGAAGCTCGATTTTTGGGTCAGGCAGAATATCTTTCTGATGTTCCAGTCTCAGCTGTAGACCTAAGCTATTGTGTGGACCGTGTCGGGATGTTTAGCGGCGACAACCGAGCCGGAATTGAACGGACGCTTCACCGGATCAGTGCGATGCGAAATCGGGCAGGTGAAGTCATTGGACTAACCTGCCGGGTGGGACGAGCGGTCTATGGCACAATCGGGATGATTCGTGACCTGGTAGAAACGGGGCGATCGATTCTCATGTTGGGTCGTCCTGGCGTTGGAAAAACGACGGCTCTGCGCGAAATTGCGCGAGTTCTGGCTGATGAACTGAACAAGCGAGTCGTAATCATCGACACCTCAAACGAAATTGCTGGAGACGGTGATATTCCCCACCCAGCAATTGGTCGAGCGAGACGAATGCAGGTAGCTCGACCAGAGCTTCAGCATCAGGTGATGATTGAGGCAGTCGAAAACCACATGCCAGAAGTCATTGTAATTGACGAGATTGGCACTGAATTAGAAGCTTTGGCAGCTCGTACTATTGCTGAGCGAGGCGTTCAGTTAGTTGGCACGGCTCACGGTAATCAGATTGAGAACCTGATCAAGAACCCAACCCTGTCCGACTTAGTAGGAGGAATTCAGTCGGTAACGCTGGGTGATGATGAGGCAAGGCGTAGAGGCAGCCAGAAGAGCGTTTTGGAACGTAAAGCTCCTCCGACTTTCGATATTGCTGTTGAGATGCTGGAGCGACAAAAGTGGGTTGTTCATGAAGAAGTTTCTGAGACGGTAGATAGTCTGCTGCGAGGACGGCAACCCAATCCGCAAGTCAGGACGGTGAGCGAAACGGGCAAAGTCGTGATTACGCACGAACTATCTAGCGATTCGGTAGGCTCAATGTCGAGGCGATCACGCAGCGCCATGGGCGAACCCCGCAGCGGTAGCTTTGGTCAGGCGCGTGGGCTTTCTCTAACTGAGTCACGCGGCGGTAGCAGAGAATCTTCTCAGCGAACGGGATGGCGAAGCTCTGGGCAAATGACACCTTTGCCATCCTATAGTCGCAATGAATTAAAGAGTCGTTCATCAGCGGAGCCTTTGCAGCAGGCATACCTGGAGCAGCAGGACTTTGACCAACTGCTGAATGAATCTCTGGATCGCTCATTTAGAGACCCAAGAGATGCTAACGCCTTTGAGGATTTGCCTCCTGCAGGTCCAAACGGCGAAGATTTGCCCCTGCACATCTACCCCTATGCAGTGAGCCGTCAACTCCTTGATCAGGCGATTCAAACGCTAAACTTGCCGGTTGTGTTGACGAAGGATTTAGATAGTGCAGATGCAGTATTGGCAATGCGATCGCACGTCAAAAATCACTCCAAGCTGCGTCATGCGGCAAAAGCTCACCAGATAGCGGTTCATACAGTCAAGTCCAATAGTATGCCGCAGATTGTTCGGGCACTCCAGCGAATGCTAAATCTGGATGATCCGGGTAGTAACGAACCGGTGAACCTCAATCTGTTTTATCGCAGTGGTGATGAAGATGAAATTGAGGCGCTGGAAGAAGCTCGGCTTGCTGTGGAGCAGATTGTCATTCCCAGAGGGCAACCCGTAGAACTGTTGCCTCGCTCTGCCAAAGTCCGCAAGATGCAGCATGAGCTAGTCGAACACTATCGTCTCAAATCTTCTAGCTTCGGTGAAGAGCCAAACCGTCGTCTGCGGATCTATCCAGCATAGGTTCAGTTGACTGGTCAGGCAAAACTGGGGGTGAGGCAGGCTAAGTTTGTCTCACCCCCAGTTTTTAGCTGCTTTCATTAGACCTTCTGCATGAATCACTTTTTGAAGCGTGAATGGTATAGCTCTACGGGAGCACGTTAGGACAGGTTTTGAAAGCTGCATCTATACAATTGTGAAAACTCTCAAACTCACTCCATCGTTGTCGCATCCAGTTCTTGAGCACAAACCAC
>NZ_JACJOV010000068.1:0-2876 GCF_014695745.1 Leptolyngbya sp. FACHB-671
AATGGGCTGATTGAAGGGGTGCTTGCATGGGAGAGAGGAGAGCGATCAGCAGCATCCACCAATACACTTGCAGAAAATTCAGCAGTAAACTCAGCAGCAGAGCCAGAAATCGGACAAGCAGGGTTTCTGACTGCTAGTGACCCAGGTTCACGGATTAATTTGCGTAGTGAACCAAACCCCAATGTCCCAACACAACGATACGGTTTAGTGGGAGATCAAGTACTGATTCAAGAAAGCACAAGCGGAAGCGACGGATACACCTGGTACCGTGTCCGTTTTACAGAATCTGGAGCCGTTGGTTGGATTCGTAGCACCTTTGTTTCTACTGAGGAAGAATATTAGATATCCCTCTTTTGCCACTTTCGTCAGAGTGAAGTCTAAAGCCCGCTTTGGGTTTCGATCGATCCCTAGAACCTACAAATTGCAGTGCCAAGTAATGGCGCAAGCGAGTATTTTCATTCTCCACTCTTGGCATGTACGTTTTACAAACAATCTAGTCTCCCTGCTCAATAAAACTCGGATAAATCTTGTAGCCATCAGTCACATAGAAGTAGCTAGCTTTACTGGATAACTGTCTTGAGCCTCTGCTTTTACTAAATATCGAATTGCCTCATTGTAGAGGGGCGATTGCCACTTCACCAAGGCAAAAAGTATGAGGAGGGCGATCGCACAATGCTTCTGTAAGCCATCAACATTAGTATGGAATTCATTCGTCAAGCGGCCCTGGGAGATGCACTGTTTCCTTACGGGGAGCGGGTCGATCAGGCGATAAAACAAATTCTGGTAAGCCAAGCTTGAATACCCCCCGCAACGTTGCTAACTGGAGCGGATTGATAAGCAGTTGAAGGTGAAATTCATTGTCGATCGGGAATCCTTAGACCAAGGAGCCTTCAAAACGGATGTGGGTTCGATCGGCTTAATAAGACCTTCAACGGTAGGTTGGGGGAGATTTTGTCAGAGGTAGGCGATCGGCTCTGGCAAGATGTCAGCTAGCCTACAGGTTTCCCTATGTGCTGTTATCAAAAGCGCAAGCGCAAAGGCTGCAATGATTAACCCTTTCCAATTCGCTCACCTGTCTTACCGAGAAAAGTACTTGCTGCCGCAGGAAAGCGGTATCTACTATGTTTTGAACCTCAAAACTCATAGCATCCTCTATATTGGCAGAGCAAGGAACATCAGGAAACGGTGGACAAGCCATCATAGAGAAGTTGATGTGTCCTGTCTTGCGAAGGTGTTTGGAGATTATTTCATCAGCATCGCTTGGGAGCTGAGACCAGCTCAAGGGCTAGAAAAGGCTGAAAGCAGGAGAATCAGGATGTTTGATCCTCCTTTCAACAATGCTGATGAAGCAGCTTCCGTAAAAGCGTTGATTGAAGAATGCACTAAGTCGGGAATGATAAAAATTTGTGCAATTTTGTGCAGCAAAGGGGTTCGGGAGTTTCTGTAGCAATACTTCTGCTGATTATTTGCAAGGTTAGAAGGGGTTTTGCCTGAGGTAGGCGATCGATTCTGGCAAAATATGGGATATTCGATTCCTGGCTTTCCAGCCAGGAATCGAATATCCTGCTTTACCCAGATCTAGTGAACTGCTTTCAGAAGTGCACCTGCTCCCCCAATGGACGACTGAACTACAAAAAGATTTGCTGCTAATCTAACCAAGTTTTATCCGCAATGTTGCGGATCTTTTGCGTTTGGGAACTCTTAATAAGGACAGTCTGCTAAGGCAGAGGTTATAGTGCCCCGTAATAACCCCTAGTGGGGGTTATGACTCAACAGATACTTTCAGCCCAATAGCCAGAAATCGGTCAGCTTGTGCGTAACCTACGCCAACTTTTGAGTCTAACTTAGGAGAAGTTTGCAGGGAGATTAGGTGTGGCATTTCCTACCATCAACCGTTGGGGAAATAACAAGGTTACCCCGTCCCCCATGGCTTTGGAGCTAATTGAAGCAGAGGCGCGGAAGCTAAGGAGCTAGGGGAAAACTGTTTGAACAATACTCTTCGCACCACAGCTAACCAACGCCTTGCTAATAGAAAAATTTTGTTTGCCCCTCGAAGCCGGAAACTTTTCTGCCGGGTAGCTTCTTTACGATGTGGCTATATCACTTGATATAAGGTTATGTCCCGACATCTTGAACGTCTTCTTCAAATTGATACTCTACTACGCTTAAAACAGCGGCAAACAGCTGAGAGTCTGGCCCAGGCACTTGAGGTTAGTGAGCGAACTGCCCGGAGTGATATCGCTTTCCTCCGCGATCGCTATCATGCTCCGATTGAATCCAACAAGCAGAAGGGGTACTACTACACTGACCTAGAATGGCGATTGCCGACAATCAGCCTAAGTACAGGAGAATTATTTGCTCTGACGCTTGGAGCCAGAATGTTGGAAGCCTATTCAGGTTCTGCTTATGCGTCAGAGCTGCGGTCTGCGATCGCCCGTTTGAGTGAACGATTACCAGAGGAGAGCTGGGTTGACTTGCAGCAGGTTGCGGAAGAAAGAATTCTGTTTCGCTCTGGTGCAGAAATTGACCTTAACCCAGAGGTTTGGCACACGCTAGAAGATGCCTGCCGGATGCAAAAGACTGTGCAGATGCACTACTACACTGCTAGCCGGAATGCCACCTCTGACCGCAAGCTTGACCCCTATCTTCTGCACATCTACCGGGGAACCAATCCCTACGTGATTGGGTACTGCCATCAACGCCGGGAAATTCGATGGTTTCGAGTTGACCGCATTAAGCAGCTTGAACCGTTAACCGAAACCTTTGTTCCAGACCCAACTTTTGATGCCAAAGACTATTTAGAAATGATTTTTCAGCATGAGGCTGGTGGGGTGCCGATGCCTGTGTCCATCTGGTTTGACGCACCAACAGCCCCT
>NZ_JACJOV010000069.1:0-10706 GCF_014695745.1 Leptolyngbya sp. FACHB-671
GTACAAGCTAACTAACGTGAAATCTTTGCTAGACAAGGGTTTCAGCCTAATTGCCCCTCATAGCACGTTCGCTTCAATTACCCCTTTAAGCTACCTCAAACCCCGCATCAGCCCGCTTCAACTTCTCGTCTACCACTGCCTGATCCACACCTAAATAAGCTTGAAGCTGCGACAGAGATTTATGACCGCTTACCCGCTTCAGTTCGTGCAGTCCCCAGCCTTGCTCATGCAGGTGAGTCAGTCGAGATCGCCTGAAGCTGTGCAGACTCACCCCTTCAAAACCCAGCAGTTCAGCCGCTAACTTGACATGCTTCTCTACTGCTCTAGCAGTGATATGTCCAGTCTTAGAGCCAGACGGGAAGAGATAGCCTGCTGCTGGCTTAATTCGCTCCAGCACCTTCTGCAACGGCTCTGACATAACTACTTTGCGCGTCTCATTGGTCTTTGTGTTGGGAACTGGGAAAACGACATAGCCATTCCTCAGATGCTCAACCCGCAGGTTCACCACCTCACCAATTCTGCCAGCGGTCAAGTAGCAGATTTGGGGAATTGCCCGGTAGGGGTCATCTAGTTCGCCAAATAAGTTTTGCAGTTCATCCGGTTCTAAAATTGCAGCGCTGCCGGATCGATTCGTCTTCCCATCACGCGGCATGACTCACCTCAAAAAGCTTTTCCCCATTCTATTCGTATTCCCGCTGAAATACGAACGAGGTTGCTGCGTTTGACGGCAGCTCTGCTGAACGTAGCCAGAGAATAAAGCCTTATTGCTCAAAATGCTCTCTTATTGAGAATGCAAAGGCTTCAACGTTTACAGAGTGAGACTGGTGAGACTTAGGTTAAGAGTTTTTAAAGATGACGATGGGACAGACAACCTAACCCAGATGTCTCGACGAGGGTGCCACCAGAGTGGAAGACAAAGATTGAGGCGATCCGCCACTAAGACCGGGCGCAACTTATCCCAAGTACTGCACGAGGCGATTGCTTTGATGGTTGGAGCAACACTTTAGATATTCTGACTAGGCTTGAAGCAGTAGAACAGCAATAGTCAGCAATTAAGGTACTACTGGCAAGCTGATTATGAAATTCAGATGCTTTCATAGGTAGTGGGCTACAAAACCCCTTATCCGATTCTTATGGAGCAGAAATCGAAGAAATTGTTGATTTAGATGTGAGATGAGCTAATCAACATTCAAGTTGTATAGAACCAATTCCAGTGATCTGGTTATGGCAGATACACTCTTGGGATTCTGCCTCAGTTATCTTGAAGCCCAAGATTCACTCTGGTTTAGCGTTGTTTCGTAAGGCAGACCGCATTTCAACTGATGACAAATGCTGTTCCTGACTGGTTGAGGGGGCTGTGGAAGCGGTTGTCAATCGAAACCGCAGATGGACAGCGTGACACTCAAACGCAAGTGTTTTATCTGCAAACTTCCTCCTGTTTTGGCGATCTTCGGCTTCCCAGCGATCGCCCTGACTTGAAGCAGGCGAACTTCTCATCCCTTACAAGAGACGATGCTTTTGCTTTATCTAGACAGCAGGGCTTTGCAGGTATCGCCCAGTTTGATCAGGGGCAGTGTCAGTGGGTGAGATATATCGATTACCAACCTCCGCAGCTGGTTCGAGATATTGGATTGCTTTATTGGCAGAACGACATCTTGATCGAGAAGGGGGTAGATCAGGTCTATCGAGAGGAATGGTACAAAGTGGATGATGGGGCTGGAGACTACACAGCTCTGGTGTTAGAAGAAGAAAGTACGTCCCATCGAGCTGTAACATGGCAAGCCAGTTTGGTTATCGCTGGAGATTATTTCATTTACAGCCACAATCGCCCAGTTGCTCTGCCATCTGCTGAGATGTTAACTGACTGCCTGACGAGCTTGGTAACCTTGCAAAACCAGCAAGATTATCTTTCATGTGAGATTTCGTTCGGTTTGTGTTGGTCGGGTTCATTTCCCTGGCAAATTCAGCGATCGACGATTCCCTGGCGAGAGGGTACTGCCCTATGGCTTCCATCAGACTTGGTGGTTAATCTGGAGAATCAACGAGTTCTGCAAACCATTCATCAAGGTGATGCCGTTAAGCCCCGACGCTGGAGGATTCAGGAGTGGGGTACAGGAAAGGCATTCAAAGTTTAGCGAAAACCTTTATTCTATTTTCCTCCAACTCAACAGGTTCAGAACATGTCCGTTGATTTGAGAGAGAGAATTTGACGTACACTGTTCAGTGTCATTTCGGTACTACTCATGCCGATCGTCGCAATTATCAATCAAAAAGGTGGGGCGGGAAAGTCAACGATCGCGGTACACCTTGCACGCTGGCTACAGAAACAAGGGAAATCTGTATTAGTTGTAGATGCCGATGCTCAATGTTCATCTTCAAAGTGGCTTGAACGGTTAGAGCAGGAGATTCCTTATCAAATTCTGCAAGCTCCTGATGCCCTTCTAGATGAACTGCCTAAGCTAGCTGACTCCTATAAGTGGGTGATTGTTGATGGACCTGCGGCTCTCTCTGAAATAACCAGAGCTGTTATTTTGACGGCTGATTTAGCGCTCATTCCATGCCAACCTACAGGAGTCGATCTTGAAAGTGCCTCAGATACTGTCCGGCTAGTTCACCAGGCTCAGCGAATTCGTCGGGGAGAGCCAAAGGCGGTGATGTTTGTGAATCGTGCGGTGAAAGGAACTAAATTGAAAGATGAGGCGGTTGAGGTACTTCGGCTCATGCCTGATGTCCTTGTCTTAGATACTGTGATTCACCAGCGCTAAATCATGGCAGATTGCTATGGACAAAACGCTACGGTTTTTGACCTATCTGGCTCCACCGCAGGAATTGCAAGACGTGAAATTGAGAAACTGTTCAAGAGAGCCTTGGAGGTTTTGAATGGCTAAATCAAGGCAATCTCTTGCTCAAGGGCTTTCTGCATCCCTTGCCCAAAAATTCATTGCTGATCCTGAAAGCACTCAGTCGCCTCAAACTGTCTCTATCAAGCAAATTCAGCTACCCAAGCGGCAACCCCGTCGTTATTTTGATCCTGAAAAGCAGGAGCATCTTGTCAGATCAGTTAAGGAGCATGGCATCCTAGAGCCTTTGCTGGTTCGTCCTGTAAGCAGCGGCAATTATGAATTGGTGGCTGGAGAGAGACGCTACCGGGCTGCTTGTGAGGTTGGCTTGAAAGATGTTCCTGTTGTCATCCGGGAGTTTGACGACAGGCAAGCTTTTCAAGTGGCTTTGATTGAGAATTTGCAACGAGAAGACCTAAATCCAATTGAGGAAACAGAGGGAATTCTTGAACTGCTAGCAGTTGAAATTAATAGCAGCACTGACGAAGTAGCTTCAATTCTACATCGGGCTAACCATGCAAAAAAACGAGGTCAGGAGTTGGAGGGAAACGTTTTCCTCCAATTTCAGACTATCGAATCTGTTCTTGCTGGGATTGGGCGATTTACACCTGAATCTTTTCGTACAAGCCGACTGCCACTGCTCAATCTGCCTGCCGAAGTTCTGAAAGCGCTTCGCGAAGGAAAAATAGAATTTACCAAGGCGCGGGCAATCGCAAGAGTCAAAGATGAGCAGCAACGATCTGAGTTATTGCAGCAAGCTATTGCTAAAAATCTTTCATTAAGTGATATCAAAACATGGATTAAGGACCTAAAGCCCGAATCAGAGCAAATGCCCGAGAAGGTTCTGGTTCAGCGTTGGAATGAAATCGGTAAGCGATTGCAGAAGGATAAGACGTGGGGCGATCGCAGGAAGAGGGACAAAATTACCAAGCTGCTAGATGAATTAGACAAGCTTACTGCAACCAATGACTGAGACTGAGACGCAGGCACGCGCTATTCTAGATGCTCTGATGAATCAGCCGTTCCCTAGCTGTGTTCCGATCAGTCGTGATTTTGCTACTTTGACGACGAAGCCGGGGCTTTATGCTGTGCGACACCGAACTGAGGGTTTGCTGTACGTGGGGAAGGCTCAGGATATTAAGGAGCGTTTTCGAGGTGGGCACAAATCCATTACGTGGTCATGGATTGCTGACTATGACTATCGGGATGTGGCGATCGCAACTTGTACCCTCGACTTCATGCAGTGGCGGGCGTTATCATCAGAACTAGAACGCATTATCCTCAATATTAGCGAACCGCCGTTTAATGCTCGCATACCTATGAGGGACTGATCATGCAACCTACTGTTGAACAGGAAACGACAGAACACCTAAGCCCGGTTGCAGCCCGGATGATTTTAGCAGCGTTGCCTGAGAAAATTAAAGAAGCATTTGAAAGACGAGCCGCAGAAATTGAGTATCCTGTGGAAGCTGTACTGGAAATGGCACTGGCTGGTTTTCTAGATAGTGAGTGCTTGGGTTTCTCTGACTGCAAGCCTCGGTATTAAAGTTTAGTTGGGTCTGAGAGGTTGTTTGAACGCTCAACGAAACCCGCCAAACAGGACAAAGCTGAGCCTGGAAAGTCAGGATTTGTTCCAGCCATTGCTCGTTGGGTGATTGAGCGTTCCAATGCTTGGATGGAACGATGCAAGAGCCCGACGAAAAACTTTGAGCGAACGCTAGCTCATGCCAAAACTAAAATTGACCTTTGTTTTGTGCGATTGATGTTGAAGCGGCTTGCAGCTCCTTCTTGAGATATCAAATGGGCTCTATAGAAGTGTAAGTCCCAGTGCTCGCTCCAAGTTGGCGTGATTGAAGCGAAGCTGTCATGAAATGCAATTAGACCGAATCCCAAGCCTGAAACAACGTAAATTCGTTAGCCAGTAGAGGCAAATGAGGGATACAACAGAAATTTGTAGTACATACAAACTGCTCTCAATCTCTTTGCCTGTATTGGTTTCAGCCTAATTGCATTTCATGACAGCTTCGCTCTCATCACCCCAAATAGGGGTAGTTTATGAATGCTACTGAAACTGAGTCGTTATCCCCTTTCAACTCAACATCGTCCTTTCCAGTTGGCGGTCCACCTGCTGGTGCTGAGACAATCGAACAATAACGGTTGTACCTACATCCACTTCACTCTCGATCTCAATTCGCCCTCCGTGTAAATCCAAACATCGCTTGACCATGGTCAACCCAAGTCCCGTACCTGGAATTTGTCCGACATTATTCGCTCGCTGAAAGGGCTGAAATAAATGCTTTTGCGTGTCTGGGGGAATGCCAATGCCCGTGTCTCGAATCTGGAAGGTAACCTCTCCCTCAACGCAGGTGAGATTGAAATAGACCGGGCTTCTATGGGGAGAATACTTGATGGCGTTTGAAATCAAATTCGTCAAAATGTGTCTCAGGAGCTTTGGGTCCAAATAAGCCTGCTCACACTGACCTTGGCAATTGAACACAATGTGGTGATCTGGTTCCGCACTGAACTGGAGTTGTTCCACGAGTCTTTGACAGAACTCCTCCAAGTTTAAAGAGGCAGGCTCAAACTTCAAGCTGCCACTCTCGACACGACCCACAGCCAATAAATCGTTCAACAATTGGTCCATCGAGCGAACCGATTGTTGGATCATGTATAAGAACTCACGGCGGCGGTCTTCGGTTAATCGGTGATGTTCTTGCTCCAGTAGCTGCGCACAACTGAGAATCGAGGTCATGGGGCTTCTCAGTTCATGGGCAGCCATCGACCAAAACCGAGATTTCAGCTCGCTCAACTCTTTCTCTTTCTCTAAAGCGACTCGGATGGCGGTCTCAGATAAGCGACGACGCAGAGCCACTTCGATCGCGACCTGTAAGTCACGCTCATCAAACGGTTTCACAATGTAGCCAAACGGTTCGGTCGCTTTCGCCCGTTGTAAGGTCGCATCATCGGCATAGGCCGTGAGATAAATGACGGGTGTATCAAAGTCGGACCGAATCTGCTCTGCTGCTTCAACGCCATCCATTTGCCCCTTGAGCCGGATGTCCATCAACACTAAATCCGGTCGTAATTCTGCAACCTTCTCAACAGCGGCTTCTCCTGAGGCGACAGAGGCAGGTACGATATAGCCCAACTTCTTCAATCGCTTCTCGATGTCTCGAGCCACGACTCGTTCATCCTCAACGACCAAAATCCGTTCAGCCACCATCGGTTATGCCTTCCCCGTACTTTCTAATTCTGAGAATGTAATCATAAAGGTCGTTCCTGCCGCTTCAGTCGGGTCACGCTCAATTGTGCCTTCCAGTTGTTCAGTGAAGATACAAACTAATTCCAAGCCGAGGGAGTCGGTGTTGCGAAAATCGAGGTCTGGCGGAAAGCCAATTCCAGTATCTTGCACGGTTAAGGTAAATCGATCATCCGGCGTAGGGAGAATTTCAACCCGGATTGCATTGGTTGGATTTGGGGCTGGAAAGGCATGTTTCAAAGCATTAGACACCAGTTCATTGATAATCAACCCACAGGGAATGGCGGTATCGATATTGAGCCAAACCCCTGCTGCATTGGTTCGCAAGATCGCGGTCTGCGAACTCGCGGCATACGATCGCAGCAGATTGTCTGCTAAGTCCCGAATGTAATCATCGAAGTTGATTTTGAGTAAATTGCTCGATTGGTGCAGCTTCTCATGAATCAGTGCCATCGAACGAATGCGATTTTGGCTGTCTTTGAACAGTGCCAGCACCTGTTCATCTTTGATGTAGTCTGATTGCAGTCGCAAGACACTGGAGATCACCTGGAGATTATTCTTAACGCGGTGGTGAATCTCTTTCAGGAGGACTTCTTTTTCTTTCAGGGATAGCTTCAGTTGCTCCTCGGTGCGCTTGCGCTCCTGAAGCTCGCTTTGGACTTGCTGATATAGCTCGGATTGTTGGATGGCGATCGCCATGTGTGTTGCCAGTTGCTTCAGGAGATCTACCTCAAGCGATCGCCAGCGTCTGGGCCCGGCACAGTGATAGGCACACAGCAAGCCCCACAACTGGTCGCCTTGTAGAATCGGAACCACTAAGCTGGCGCGAATATCGTAGAGCACCAGAATATCGATGTGACACTGAGTTAAGCCAGCGGTGTAGATATCGTCACAGACTTGAGTTCGACCTGCTTTATAGGCTTGGGCATAGTTTTGGGCAAAGCAGGTATCTCGAATGCTGCTGTTGAGTGCTGGTCTCCAACCGTCCTCCACCGACTCGACTACGACCGTACCTGTCCAGTCGGGGTGAAACTGATAGATAATCACGCGGTCGGTGTTGAGGAATTGTCGGACCTCTTCGACACTCCTTTGCAAGATGTCATTGAGATCTAAAGACTCACGAATGTGGAGTGCCATCGCGGCGAGAATCTGGCTGCACTGCAACTGTTCCAGCAAGCCTGTGGGGTTCTCTAGCAACTGAAGATCTAACTCCGGACATTGGTCATGGGTGGAGTTGGATTCTGCAACGTCAAACTGCTCGATCGATCGCTGCAGGTGGTCCACTGCACGCTGCATCTCGTTGAGATCCAGCGTCTCGAGAAAGCTCGTGGGTGAGACCACACCTAACAAGTCCCCCTGCTCTCCGGATATCCCAAACCGCTGCACTTTGGCTTGCTGCATCCGCCAATACGCCACTAAAACCGATTCAGACGCAGCGAAGTCTAGAAATGGAGCGCTCATGACTGCTTGTGCTTGAATTTGCGATAAATCCAGCCCTAAGCTCCAAAGCTGAAGTACATGCCGTTCTAAAATTAATCCGACTGGGGAATTATTATCTGTATCGTCAGTTAGGACAACACAATCCACATTCTGTTCGACCATCCGTTGGGCTAACTCAAGAATGGATGTGATGGCAGGTGCTTTAACGACCGGCGGAGAGACGACCTCTGCTAACGACTTGGATTTCAGTAATTCGTCGAGCTGTAAGACATGACGAATACTGGCTGGGGTGATGATGCCGAGCCATTGCTCCCGCTCATCTACGACGGGAAGATGCTGAATCCGATGCTGACGCAGTTGCGATAGGGCGGTAAAAACGGTTTGACTGTCTGATTCGGTGAGAGCAATGGCTGGTCGATGCACCAAGTCAGCCATTTTGACTTGGATTAAATGTTGCCCTGAGACGATCACTTGAAGTGCATCTCGTTCAGTGAATACGCCCAGAAGCTGGGTTCCTTCCACAATCAGAAGCCCACTTGCGCGAGCTTCGCTCATCAAGATGGTGTTGAGCGAGAGTTCCAAACCCGGCAGAACGCAACTGCTCTGCGCTTTGCTCATCATCATCATCGCATCACTGAGGGACGTATCAGGAGACACGGTGAGTGGGCGACGATCAATAGCAGACCCTAAAGATAGAAGTGGGTTGGATGAGGGTTGCGGATGCATGAAAACACTAATTGTTGAGCGGCAGGTGCTGGATTTACCTGGGATTCGGAGGGAAATGAGCAGAAACAAATCATTGGGAGTAAATCAAGCATACCTGACGCGACTGAAGGAGATTATCAGATCTGGGTACTCAAATCACCGCTTTTATCATCGTCACCTTTGTATAGGGATGCAGTTAAACTCAGCGGAGCAGTCACCCACTCCGCTGAGTTTAACTACACCCTAACACCGCTGCACTTTTGAATTAAAAGCTTAACCAGCCAGATGGTGTAGATACCCCTTCAGTCTTTCTCAATCTCGTACAGAAAACTCTCTAGAACCTTTCGGCTTTGAGCCAGTTCCGCCGCTTTCTGGTCGGCAAGGCGGATTTGCTCGTGCAAGACATGGCGCAGCTCATCACACGGCTCGAAAGCGAGCCCCTCCCCTCTTACACACGGTAAGAATTGCAGGATTGTCGCAAGAGTCATACCTGCTGAGCCAAGAAGCTTGATACGTTCGACAGTTTGCACCTCATCTGAGGCGTAATCACGATACCCACTTGTGGTGCGCTTCGGCTTCAGTAGTCCTTCAGTTTCATAGTAGCGGAGCATTCTAATACTCACGCCAGTACGTCTGGACAGTTCACCTACTCTCATCTCATTTTGCCCCTTGACTCTAACAGTGCTGTCAGAGTTTAGGATAGTAGCTCTTCTACATAAATTCAATCAGGAGCTAATGCCATGACGACCCAATCAAGCACTTACCAATCACGCATTGATGGACACCCGGCCACCCTTTCTGAACTGAGCCCTCTGGCTTTTGCGGGTTTTGCACACTTCACTGCAATGCAGGTGAGAGGCTGCAAGATCAAAGGGCTGGATCTTCATCTCGACCGTCTGCGCAAGGCATCCCTAGAGCTTTTTGGCAGAGCGCCGTCCGACGAAAAGCTACGGTTCCATATCAAAACGGCAGTTGAAGAAGGAGAGGAAGATCAGTCCTTGACCGTCACCGTTTTCTCACCCAATGGAGAATTCACTGCAAATAGCATGGATGTAGAACCTGCCGTGCTTATCCGTACAGGAGCCCCATCCGATGGACCCAAAGGACCGCTGAGGCTGAGCACTGTGAATTATGAAAGACCTCTGGCTACCATTAAACATGTTGGTGAAGTCGGCAAGACCTACTATCTTCATCAAGCCATACGGCAAGGATTCGATGACGCCGCCTTCGTGGATAGTCATGGGTGCTTGAGCGAAGCTACAATATGGAATATTGTCTTTTGGGATGATGGAACGGTTATCTGGCCAAAAGCTACCCTGTTAAAAGGCACCATGATGGGTATCATTCAGCGACAATTAGAACGCCTTGATATTCCACAGCGCCTCGAAGCCATCACTTTCGAACGTCTTGGAGAGCTGTCTGGTGCCGCAGTGATGAATTCATGGACACCCGGTATTCCAGTCACTGCCTTTGCTTCAAATGTTATCGCGGAAGCAAAACCCTTCATCAGATTGCTCCATAAAGCCTACAAGGCTGAACCCGCCAATTTCCTTTAAGGGGTAAAGGTAGCGGTGCGATGTAGATGCATCATCCTGCTTCCTCCTGCTCTGGAATAGTCGGGAAACTACCCGTTTTTATGGGTAAGCATGAAGAATGTTAGAGCGATCGCTCTCCTGCGTCTAAGCACAATCTCTACCCCAACATTTCGCGTTTTCTGCCGCATGAAAGAAATAAGGAACTGCTTTATCAGCCTTGATGGAGTGATGAGAGCGAAGCTGTCATGAAATGCAATTAGGCTGAAACCAATACAGGCAAAGAGATTGAGAGCAGTTTGTATGTACTACAAATTTCTGTTGTATCCCTCATTTGCCTCTACGGCTAACGAATTTACGTTGTTTCAGGCTTAGGATTCGGTCTAATTGCATCTGGTGACAGCTTCGCTTCAATCACGCCAATTAGCAGGGCGATCGCCCTGCTGCCCTACTAATAATATTTAAGGCATTGACCAAAACAATAAGCCCTAACCTACCGGTCAAGGCTTTGTTTTTCTATATGCCGATTTGATAAAGCGTGGTCGGCGGTTTTGATATGAATGTATCATCCTGCTTCCTCTGGCTCTGAGATAGTCGGGAAGCTACCCGTTCCTATAGGTAGGTATGAGTAGAAGATGGAGCGATCGCCCCTTTTACGTCTGAGCAGCTTAACTGGTTGTGTCGCAAATTCCACGTAAGGATAAACGATTCTTATCCTTATCACCCCTTTAACCTGCGATTCCAAAGATTTCTTCGATAAACTTGGCTTGAGAGACACTGTCCCCTTGACCTATCCCGGTCACTTGTCCTTTTCGCGGTTGCTGTTGGCGAACGTACTACAGGTGTCTCATGGCGGTGCCAGTGCTGCAAAACGTGACACCCGAAGTTTAGGTAATGGTTCTCCCTTAAGCCAAGACACAATCCGAGCAA
>NZ_JACJOV010000007.1:0-3989 GCF_014695745.1 Leptolyngbya sp. FACHB-671
GTAGGGTGCCGTTGCATCGTGGAAGCTGTACTGATCGCTGATGGGATAAAGCTGAAAGTGCATTGGTAATCGCAGTCGCATCCGGACTTCAGTCACTGGGCGACGCAGTATATAGGCAACCAAGCCTTCCTTTCTAAGTGTTTTGTTGATTTCAGTTGCCCAACGGTTTTCAGGTTGCCAGATCTCCAGTTCGGTCAAGACCTGCACCTTCCAGGCATCGGCAACTGACTGTAAATTCCCAGGATAGGTGAACTTCCAGTTCAAGCGTTCTTCTCGGTACGCCTTTAATTGCATGAACGCAAGGCAATGGGCGAACCGTCCTTTGGGAATGGGCTGATCCTTCTGGCTCTCTACCTCCTCCAGCATTCGTATAAAGGCGGCTTTAGACAACATTTCAATTTCAAGATTGCCTAAAACTCCCGGCAAATCATAGGTTTTGAAGCGATCCACCTCATTGGGTTCCGTCAAATCGTACAACCCACATTGCAAGGGGCTGGAACCTCGAAAGTTACAGGCATCATCAGCGATCGGGTTCCCTTTTTTGCCGGAAAGCTGTTGCCACTCTTCCGCCCATCCCCGCACCTGCCCTGCAACTTTTTTCAAGTTGGTATCAAAGACTTCCTCGCAGGCTGTCTGAAATTTCTCGCGGCTCCCGACGTACTGTTGTTGAACAGTGGTATTGTTCAAACTCAGCAGTAAGTAAAACGACTGCACTGCCCCCCAACGTTTGTAATAACCACGAAAGTCATTAAGTTTTCGGTACTGTTCACGGATGCTTTGATTGAGAAATGGGCGGTCGTAGATACCCTCAGTTTCCAATGGTGGTGCCTCCCCAACAAATAAACGCTCTGCCAGAAAGTTTGGGACAAGGGCGTAAGCAGTAAATCCATCAAACTGGATTTTCTTCCCATCCTGCTCATAACCATCATGTCGTCCCAAGCGTCCTAATCTTTGAATAAAGTTTCCTGAATCGGATGACTCAAAGATCAAAAAATTAATCTTGAAATCAACCCCCACATCGATCGTGCTAGTACCGAGCACTAAGTCAGCGAGTAAGGACTGTTCCCTAATACCCTTTCCGGACAAGCCTGTATTTTCGCTGACTTTCAGCCCATATGGTTCGAGAAGTTCTCGAAAGAAAGGAGTCAGCCGTTTAACTGCTGCGATTGAGTTGAGAATAATTGCTCCCTTACTCCCTGGATGTTGTTGAAATTGATTTAGGATCAGATCCACATTTTCCCGTAACCATGCTTCTGAGGCTTTAGAGGTAGATTCTAAAGGGATAAAACTGAGTCGAATGGAACGGGCAACTAATCGCCAGTCTTTCAAGTTGAGCTGTTTTAACTCTTCTTGATTATTTGGAAAGCAGTATTTTCCGGTTGCCAGCGGATCAATGATCTGGCATCGTAGCCCTGCGGTTTCTAATCGCTTCAGCAATTGTTCATTTGGTGTCGCAGATAGAAATAAGAACTTTTTGTGAGTCCCATCGCGACGGGTTAACCCACTGGTGTAGCGAATCAGTAGCAATGTATTGATGACACTGGCAATTTGAGGAGCACCAAACACATGGAATTCATCAAAAATGAATAAGTCAAAGTTGCGGTCAATTCGATTCCACAGTTTGTCTGGAGCATCGCCTCGAAATACATAAGCTCCCCGGTAAATATAGTGAAAGATATCGGGATTTGTGACCAAAACTTCCGATTGCCCAGTTCGAGTTGCAATCGCTTCTGCTTTCCTCAAGTTTTCAGTTTCAGCATAAACTTCCAAATCTGCACCACTTAATCGATTAATGCGGGGTTCATGAGACGGCTTAAAAACTTGCACATACTTGAAGATTTGCAACTCTTGGTCACGAGCTAGCTCATTCGTTGGATACAAACCAATTGCACAGTAGTACTCCTGCAAACTCTTGAGATAAGCGGCAAGACTTTTTCCATCCCCAGTCATAGCAACGTTAAACACGACATCAACATTGGGGTTGGATAAAGCAGCTAAAGTTGCTGCCTGATGCCAGGAGAGTAACCATTCATTGGGTAGCGTAATGTCAGAAGGTGTTGGAACTGTCTGCGAATAAACAGGTTTGAGCGTAATACTGTAGTCCGTCATCGTCTTAAGGTGTACGTGACTGGTTGCGATGTATTCATAATGGCAGCACAATAAAAAACATGCAAGTACAAAGTGTACGTACAAACGGAGCATTGGAATGGGTCGTCGTGGTCAATCAATTACCTTATCGATTTCTGACAAGGACAAAGAGCAGTTGGAGCAGATTGCTGTTGAGCAGGGGATGATGTGGGGCGATCGCCCAAATATTTCTCGACTGGTGGAAGCGATCGCCCGTCGAGAACTACTGATTGGTCGCAATAACGATTGGTCAGAAACTCGCATCAGGGTACTTCATCAATCTATCCAGACCCTTATCGATGCTGGACACCCTGAGTCTGCCCAAATAGTGGCTCAACTTTTAGCAGAGCGGAGGGAATTATCAATTCCCTTAAGAAGCGAGATTGATCGATTCCTGGAAACACCGCTTGCGTCTTGGCGGTTGCAAATCGACCAGTATATTCGCCGCCAAACTCCGTTTCGACTCACCTATCGAGATGCAGCCGATTATCCTTGGAGCTTTACCATTCGCCATGCCCGGATTACTCCTTATGAACGGCGGCAGTATCTAGAATGCTGGTGCGAAGAAACTGAAGGTAATCAGGACTTACCCGAATTGCAGCATAACTGGATTTTGCGTCTCGATCGCATCCCAGATGCGGCGATCAGCACAGTCCAGGGACAATGGCGATCGCACTTAGATTATCTAGAAGTTGAAATGCACCTGCTTAAGGGTCTAGCATTTGCTTACGAAGCTAAGACTGCTGACGTGAGTAATGAATGGTTAAGCGATCGTAGTCCCCCTGTCCGAAGTGTAGTGCGGCGTGTCTCAAGCACCTTCTGGTTTTTTCGAGAGGTGTTTCGTTATGGAGAGGATTGTGTCATCGTCTCACCCACATTCGTTCAGGAGCGATTTAAGCAGAAGTTGCATACTCTGTGTGAGCAATACGGTTTGATTGACTGATACTTGATCCAACCAGAATGGAATATTTTATTCGCTGTATCAGCCCGAGAGTTCTCCATTCGCTGGTAATGGCTTAGCTCGTTGTCTGACGATCACTCCTGAAGCATTGTGAGTTGCTGTTCCAGTTTGAGGTCACGCTACCCGCCATTTAATTCTCGCTCTCTAGTTGCGGTACTTCTCGCTGCCAGCTTTGTCCAGGTGCTGATTCTTGAAGTCAGGATTCTTGCTGCTGAGCTTGTAACAGACGTACTCACCTTTAAGTGCAGGACTGATCCCAAGATTGGTTGAAGCCACGCCGCCAGAATCGCGAATGGCTTGAATGAGTTGAAGGAGGCGATTGCGTTCCGCTTCTAGGTGAGGGCTGACCATTTGTTCTGTCGATTTAACAGCGAATCGACAGAATTATAGGTTTAGTTACTTTGACGAGCGCTAATTTCCGCTTTAACTTGCAAACGGTTTTTCTATCGATTTAGAGCGTAATCGACAGAAAAAACTGCCAGTATCCCGCCAGAAGTTCTTTCAGCAATAAGTTTTTCTTAAGTTCTCCTAATTTGAGAATTCAGATCGACGGAGAAATAAGCATTTGAGGTTGATAGATTAACTTATTGACCTTTCCTAATGTAAAATTGGCTGAACACCCGTACTGCTTCAGCCGTGAAAATAAACCGCCACGACCAAGCTAAGATCCTCTCGCCACAGGAGATCGCTTGGTTGTTTGATGGCAAGGTGGGGTTGGTTTCAGATCTGAAGCTATTGCGGCTACTGGGTTGGAGTGGAAAAGGGGAAGGAAGGGAGGCGATTGCCAGAGGCAATCGCCTCCCTGTCGTTGCTCTCTTATACAGAAGGGTTGCCGACCGAGCGAGATCGGGCGTTGTTTGGTATCTGCCTCTACACGACTGCGCGGGTCAACGAGGCATGT
>NZ_JACJOV010000070.1:0-2284 GCF_014695745.1 Leptolyngbya sp. FACHB-671
TGCCCTGGATGCGATCGAGGCGCTAGAAATTCCGCCTGATTTAGAAACAGCCTTGGCTAGCTATGGCGAGGCAAAACAGAATTTTGAAGCATTCCCACGCTCGGTTAAACGAGGCATTTTAGAATGGATTGCTTCGGCTAAAAGACCTGAAACCCGGGCGAAACGAGTGAATGAGACAGCCCAACTCGCCTCTCAAAATCTGCGGGCAAATCAATGGCGATAGTTCCTCAGTGCCAATTGGAGAGACGTTAATTGGGCAATTCCTACGCGAACAAGAGCTTTACCCCCTTGTCTTCAGGAATGGGATTTCCATTAAACAGGACACCTGTAAGGGCAGGTTTAGCATTAAAGCTGTCGCTCAACTGCAAAGATTCCGGCAAAACCTGCCCCTACCCAAGGGTAAACTTTTTCTTAGAGATCTCTTAAGCAATACTTCTACTTGCATTCAAAGGAGGCAACTAAAGAGTTGTTGGATAACAGTTGCTTGAGAGTCTCAATGGCTGGTGCTTGAGAACGAACATGAGCATCAATAAATAAACCGATCGCTTCTGCCATTAAATCTCGCAGTTGCGCTTCCGGTTGGGTTGCTGGCAAGTCTAGAAACGGTCTACCTGTGGTGAAATCAAACGGATCAGCGATTGAAAAATGATTGGCTCCTTCCAACAGCAGCAAGTAACTATCGTTTCTGCCTCCTGCGATCGCCTCCTGGAAAGTTCGTTGAACTGGTGTTGTAGGCTGTTCCCAAGTGACTCCATAGCGATCGCTACTATTCGCAATCACTCCATCACAAGTTCCTCCAATTAATAGGAGAGGTAAGGCATCAGGCAAGGAAAGGATTGTACTGGGTGCATAACCGAGTTGGACAATTGCCGCCGTGTGAGCACCGTAAGCAAAAGCAGCCGCAACTTGTGGAAAAAACTGTGGCTCTGCACTCTCAATCGCAACCCTCCCTCCAGCAGAATGCCCACCTAAAACGATATGGTCTAGGTCGAGTAAACCAGCCAACACTCCTTCTGCTTGTAAACGCTCTAATGCAGTCAGTAGTGTGGGCAAAGCAGAAGCCGTTGGCCCTTTGCCATACATGTTGGGTGTCAACATCTTGACGTTAACCCCTGGAGTAAGCCCTACCATTCCAGGTAAATCTTCAGCAATCCAGGAGAAGGTAACCGCTACAAGTCCACGTTCTGCTAACTTGACGGCTAACCATTGATATACTTCAGGTCCGCAGTTAATTCCGTTGAAAAGAATGACGACCTTAAACGGAGCCTGTTGAGAATCGGCAGGAACAACTCCAAAATTTTGCTCTTGTTCGCTACCCGACATCTGGGCAGGGTAAAAAACCTTTAACTGAATCGTGTTATAGGGGGAAGAAGCATTTTCAACGGTAGCAGCTCGAAAAATTGCTCTTATGTCCATAATATGAGACTAGAATCCACAGTAAGGATTATAGGAAGGATTGAGCAAAGGCAATGAGGTAAGTTCATGATCCAGGTATTGCAGCAGCCAATCACATTTGATGAATTTGTCGAGTGGCTACCTGAAACTTCTGAATGCCGCTACGAGTTGCATCGTGGAACTGTTGTAGAGATGCCAAAACCAACGGGCAAACATTCAAAAGTAGCGGATAATTTAGCTTATGAGGTAGGCGCTGCAATTCGTCAGGCAAACTTGCCCTATTTCATCCCTAAAGAATGCATTGTCCGTTCGGTAGATGGTAATTCTGGATATAAACCGGATGTCATTGTTTTAGATGAATCTGCGCTGATAGATGAACCTCTATGGGAAAGTGGTTCTATCATCACGCTGGGCAAATCGATCAAAGTCATTGTGGAAGTCGTTTCAACCAATTGGCGAGATGATTACTTTTTGAAGCTTGGGGAGTATGAAGCATTAGGTATCCAGGAATATTGGATTGTGGATTACGACGCATTGGGTGGGCGACGTTTCATGGGCAATCCCAAACACCCAACGATTACGGTTTGTCAATGGGTGGATGGGGAATATGAGTTGCAGCAATTTCGAGCAGGCGATCGCCTCAGTTCACCCACCTTTCCCACCCTGAAACTAACGGTTGATCAGATTTTTGCGGCAGGACAATAGAGGGCGATCGCTTCCTCTGCTCAAAAGCGATCGCGCCTCTGTTTTCTTTTATCCTCCCATTCTGCGATCGCGAGTCAAGATACTCATCACTTCACCAGAACTTGGAGCAGGTAACAATGGACTCCAGGCGTTTACTTCCGCAAAACCGCGTCGATACAGGTCGTGAATTGTTTCAATTACACCA
>NZ_JACJOV010000071.1:0-11268 GCF_014695745.1 Leptolyngbya sp. FACHB-671
ACTCAAGAGCAGACTGTTATCCCACTATTTGATTGGGCAACTCAAATCACCCACTCTTGCTATGAAATTGGGCTAAGCTGACCACCACATTTAGTACATCTGCGTAAGTCCTGGGAAAGTGGGATTGCCTCTTTGCTCTTGAGCAAAATTTAGGGTTGATTTAATTCATAGTTACTTAGCACAGCAGTATAGTATTTTGAGAGATAAGTAACAAAAGATAAATATCGGACTCATAAATATGCTCCTCTCTTCTCTTACTTCAACTTTGGCAAAACTTCTGCGTGGGTTGCTGCTAGCTGCTGTAGGACTGATTTTTGTTGCTCAAGTCAGCGCTGCACCTGCTTACGCTACAAGCGTTTACAGTATGCCGAGTCTAGCGGCAGGTGATTCCACTTGGGTCGTTGACGAAGCAGAAATCTTAAGCCGTTTGAATGAAGGCAGAATCAGCGGTGAATTAGAAAAGCTCGCCCAATCGACAGGCAACGAAGTTCGATTTGTAACGGTGCATCGGCTCGATTATGGGGAAACGATCCAGAGCTTTACCGATCAGCTTTTTGAGCAGTGGTTCCCTACCCCTGAAGCGCAAGCCAATCAAACATTGCTGGTATTAGACAACGTCACTAACAATGTTGCGATTCGGACGGGCGATCGCGTCAAAGCAACCTTAAATGATGAAATTGCCCAAAGTGTAGCCCAGGAAACTGTCATGGTGCCGTTGCGCCAAGACAACAAGTACAATCAGGCATTTTTGGATGCAAGCGATCGCCTGGTTGCGGTTCTTTCTGGTCAGCCTGATCCCGGACCACCTGTCGTAGACAACACTGTCCTGGTTGAAGGCACCTTCGCCACCCCTGAAGACACCGAAAAAAGCAATGCAACTGTCTGGGTTGTGGGTTTCCTAGTTGCTGCAACGGTGATTCCAATGGCAACCTACTACCTGTACCAGATTCTTCAGGGCTAATTCTGTGAGGGAAATTTTTCGTTCGCTTAGCGAACGAAAAATTTCCCTTGTTTACTTTAGTCCTGTATATATTCTTCCCCGCTGACTAAGGCTGTCTCTGCCCGCACCAATTCTCTTCCCAGATAGGCAGCGTGGTCGAGGTAGTTGACCAGGGGAGGTTTCATCTCTTCAAACAGTTTGATGCAAAGTTCTTTAGCGGTTCTGCCGCTAAATACAGCGTTAGCCGTTCGCTCGACTTTGCCCCGCACAGGGATGGGTTTGCCCGTCTCTGGATCAAGTGCTAATCCTTTTTCACTGATTACGTTGGTGAAATGCTTGACGCAAATTAACTCCTCCTCCCGATCCAAGTAGATGATGAAATAACCACCCGGATCGAGTTCAATGTAGCGCTGGGAATGTTTGCGATCGATTTCGGCTAGTCGTTGAGCAATCTGATTCATAACTCTTTCAAACGGGCTGTTGTATATACAAAAGTTTTACTGGACTTAGAATTTTTGGGTTTCAAATTCAGCTTGGAACAGGCTAATACAATTTTGAAATGCATCGTCTCGCTCGCTCGGACACTCTCCTCTGGCTCAAGCATTCCAGGTGGAATCCTTATCGTTTGTACGATGCGTATGCTTTTAGGTTTAGGTTTGTCAATTTCTAGTTTAAGGTCTTAAGGCAAGGCAAATTCATTCAATCAGGTGAGCTGTTGGGTGGATTGTGGAAGGAGGCGATCGCTAATTCTAAACACCATGACTGATTCTTATTTGGGAAAGCTGTACGGCGTTGGCGTTGGTCCAGGTGATCCAGAGTTGATCACTTTGAAGGGGCTTCGCCTGCTGAAGTCCGTTCCTGTAGTTGCATTTCCGGCCGGGCTGTCTGGAAAATTGGGGATCGCAGAACGAATTGTACAGGAGTGGCTTCAGCCTGAGCAGGTACATTTGGCGCTAAATTTTCCTTACGTGCAAGAGGCCAAAACTTTAACCGAAGCATGGCAAGCAGCAGCCGAGCAGGTTTGGCAATACCTGATGCAGGGGCAGGACGTAGCATTTGTGTCCGAAGGAGATGTGAGCTTTTACAGCACCTTTACCTATCTGGCGCAAACGCTGCTGCATTCTCATCCTGAAGTTGAGGTGCAGACGATCCCTGGCATTTGTTCGCCGCTGGCAGCAACGGCAGCACTGGGACTTCCATTGACTCTCTGGAATCAGCGACTGATGGTTTTGCCTGCTCTTTACACCGTTGCAGATTTGGAAACTGCGATCGCCACTGCCGACGTAGTCGTTTTACTAAAGGTAAGTTCTGTCTATGAGCAGGTCTGGGCAGTGCTCAATCGGCACGGACTGCTTCAGCAAAGCTATGTGGTAGAACGAGCTACATTACCTGAGCAGGTAATCTATGCTGATCTAAGCGATCACCCCCAGCTCAAACTCCCCTACTTTTCTTTACTGATCGTCCAGGTTCACCGGGCGGATTTAGGATAAGGATGAAGAAAAAACTACAAGGGATATCCAGACGTTCCCGCTCCTGGGCTGTCAGACAGGAACGTAAATCTAGTACGCTTGGTCAGTACGCTTGGTCGCTATCTACCCCATTCATCTGAAATTCCTTGCCCCCTAGCTTGAACAGAGTCCTCCACTTGCTATGTTCCGATCTTCCTTCGCTCGCTCTATTGGCCCAACCCTGAGTCAGGTTGTGCGTCAGCCTGGCTGGATTGCAACTGCCCTCTCGATAGGTGTTCATGGGCTGCTGTGGGGTGTTCTGCCAATTTTGCCGTCTTCATTTTTAGCGGAAGAGGCAGATGATCAGCGCACCGTTGGAGTTGTAGAGCTATCGCCCGAGGAGCTAGCCCGCGTTCCAGATTTCTCCACGCCAAGTCTGGAACTGCCACCGCTTTCTGAGTCTGACTTATACTCGCTCACGCCGGTGCCCAATCAGGCTCCGCCGTCTCAGCTTTTTCCGCCGTTTCCACCCTTTTCGCCCGATCTTTATCCATCCTATGAGCCGCCGCCTGGTCCTCCAGCAACCAGACAGACACCCTCGACCTCTCCCTCGACCTCTGCTTCACCGTCGCCAACGCCGTCTGCTTCTCCCTCACCTTCGCCTTCGCCCGGAACTGTTGCACCGACCAACCCTGGCGTTGCTCGAAATCCTGATTTAGATAACCTCACAGGCAGGGCGGGTACCGGTTCGAGTCCTGCGCCAGGCAATCCACGTCCTCAAGACAACCGCACCGCAGAACAGCGGCTACAGGATTCGATCGCTCAACGTCGAGCAGCGATCGCTCGTCTGGGCGCTGACTCCAGCGGAACAACCCAGGAGGAAGCCAGAACAACCTTCGTCGAATGGTTTGAAACTCAGGTCGAAGAGGGAGCCGATAGTGAATGGAAGTCGATGGAAATTGCTGCGGTCTATCCGGCAGAAGCTTGTCCACTAGAAGTTGAACCTGCGGCTGTGTATGGAGTCGTGGTAGACAATGAGAATAAGCTGGTTGGCGAACCCAAACTGGTTCAAAGCTCTGGCTATCAGTTATTTAATCAGAAAGCGTTGGAGACAGTTGCCACTTACGAGTTTGAGAACGAATCGGATGCCAATCAGGTTTACGTGGTCACGGTCAAATTTGACCACACCGCTGAATCTTGTCAGGCTCCTGCTCCACAAGCCGACGAACCACCTGCGGGTTAGGTCTACTCAAAGCTGATTATTCCAGCAGGTCAGATTCTTCGCGCACAATCTTGTCGTAGAGCGGCTGAAAGCAAAACCAGCCAGAATAGGGCGTACCGACCTGAGTTTGGGCAAGCTGAGCAATTTCTGGCTTGATCAGGATAGGCTTGCCTGCCGCTTCTGCCATCATCTGCACCTGGCAGGATCGCTCCATCGTGATAAACCACCAGGCAGCTTCATCAACGGAATGCCCGACAGTTAATAGTCCGTGATTTTGTAGGATGACAGCTTTGCGATCGCCCAGAGTTGCGGCAATGCGATCGCCCTCAGAAGTATCCAGCACCACACCCGTATAGTCTGAAAACACCGCATGGTCTTGATAAAACGAGCAGGCATCTTGGGTTAGGGGATCAAGCGTCCTGCCAAACGTAGACCACGCCTTGCCATAGGTCGAGTGAGAATGCGCCGCCGCTACAACATCAGGGCGATGAGCATGAATCGGTGCATGAATCGCAAAAGCTGCCTGGTTAACGGGCTGATTTCCCTTAATGACATCACCGTCACTGCTGACCAGAATCAGATCAGACACCCGAATTTGACCAAAATACATGCCAAAGGGATTGACCCAAAAGTGGTCAGGAAATTCGGGATCGCGTACTGTAATGTGTCCTGCGATGCCTTCATCAAAACCATAGCGAGCGAACAAACGAAATGCAGCTGCCAAGCGCTGCTTGCGGTGTAGTCGTTCGTCTTCAACGCGCTCAAATACGGGAGGTTGGGGAAGAGCAAATTCTGACATTGCAACCCTCAGTGGTTAAATTGCAGTAGGAACTACTCAGTATAGACCCCTCAATCCTAAAGCAATTTATTCAAAACTTAAGTCTGCTTGTACAGGTACAATTCATTGCGTCTCTGTCAGAGCATCTACCATCGCAACAAATTTTTAATCTCTATCAACCCGTCTTTTCAGAAAGCTAGCACTGCTAAAAATAATAAAAACAACACTTCCAGGAAGGGGATGAAACGCAAAGGGAAAAAACCAATCAACTTCTACTCCCTCTTTCCCTTAGCCTAAAAGCATTGCAGACCTAAAAGAGGTTCCAGGGCAAACCCCGAATAATCTTTTACGGAATGAATTTAGCAAAGAAATGCCAAACTCATCCGGAGGAATTATGAGTTGACGAGGAGATAATGAAGTTCGTCTGCTTCACGTGACTCCTGACGAATTTGCCCTTCCATTGCCGCCTGTTGGAGCTTGATAAAGGCATTCAGGTCTTCCCAGCCATACTTGGTCTGCTGGAGCAGTCTCCGCAGCTGATCTTCCGCCTCTAAAGGCAGGTAGCCAGTTTCCAGCGTTTGTCCGACGATTTCACGAATAGAAGTCATACCAGTACTCTTGAGAGTTAGAGCAGATTTAGATAGAGCTTTGGAGCTAGATTTTTGAGCGGCGATCGCTCTGTGATCTAGATCGGGCAGTGCTTCACATTTACATCAAGAAGTGTTTACAGTCCTTCAGGTTCCCGAATTGGTGAAATTACTGATAAAGCAGTGAATCGCACAGCCAGAGCGGCTTTGAGGTGAATAGAAAGCGCTTGCCAGCGTGAACTTGCTTAAGAAATGCTGTGCAAACTCGACTTTCTCATAGGCATACTGTAATGCATCCTTGTAGAAGCTAGCGTATCTCATATCACAATTTTGATGAGAATTTTCGCCAAAATTGAGATAAAACGCTCTAGCCTAAACTTTATTTCCTGTGCTATGTACGATGATAACCTAATAGATCTTGTCTAACTTCAGCAGCGTGTGCAATAGCACATTTGCACCCTGAACGCACTGTTGGGGAGAAGTGTATTCGGCTTCGGAGTGACTAACCCCCGACTGGCTAGGCACAAAAATCATGCCCATGTCGGTGATTCGACCAACTTCCAGGGCATCGTGTCCGGCACGGCTGGGCAGGTAGCAGTAGCTTAGCCCTAGTTCTCGGCAGACTAATTCGATCGTGTCTTGAATCTGGGGCATTGCGGGAGTGGGTTCAACATTAAGCAGCGGCGTGATTTGAATGGCGGTGTGGGTGGCGGTGGCGATCGCTTCCACAGCCTGCTTGAGCTGCATCCGCATTTGATTCAGGCAGTCTTTCGACAAATCGCGCATGTCTACGGTTAGCTCGACCTGACCGGGCACAATATTTACCGCGTTCGGGGAAACTGTCAGGTAGCCAACGGTAGCAACGGGTCGGCTAGGCATCTGTCGGGCAATTTCCTGAACGGTTAGGACAATTTGGGCAGCAGCAACGAGGGCATCCTGGCGCGTATCCATTGGAGTCGTGCCTGCATGGTTTGCTTGACCTGTGATGGCGATCGCCTCACGCACCATCCCGACAACACCCTGGACAACTCCGATTTCAGCTTGAGTGTTTTCTAAGACTGCGCCTTGCTCGACGTGCAGTTCTACAAAGGCGGTCAGGTCTGCGCGAGTGCATTTGGCGGTAGCCAGGTCATCCCAGTTGCCGCCCAGGTTTTCCAGGCACGCCTGGATTGATTCGCCTACTTTGGGTTTGTACTGTTCAGGAGCGTTAAGCAGAACGGTTCCAGCGATCGCCTGAGAACCGATCATGCTGCTCTCCTCATCGGTGAAAACAATGACTTGAATCGGATGCCTTAGGCGCAGATCATTGTCCCGCAAGGTTCGTACCACCTCAATCCCAGCCAGCACACCCAAAACGCCATCAAAGCGTCCCCCTGATGGAACCGTATCAATGTGAGAGCCAGTCGCCAGGGCAGGGATGTTCTCTTTGCCAGCGTAGGTGCCGATCAGGTTTCCGGCTGCGTCTGTTTTGACGCTCATGCCTGCCTCAACCATCCACTGCTGCACCAGATAGCGAGCCTGCAAGTCTTCTGGGGTAAAGGCCAGGCGACAAATGCTGCCACTGGGCTGTTTACCAATTCGGGCTAGACGATTGATGCTGTCGTTGAGGCGATCGCCATTAATAGAAAGGAGCGAAGTAGTAATCATCGGATGCATCCTGAAAGTTATTGGGGAGCAAAGGCAGACAGCATTCCCATATAGGGTTTGGCGATCGGGTATGCCAGGTCGCCAACTTTACTGGTGGTCAATCCTAGACTGACTAACATCTCCACAAATTTCACCGCCACACTCACGCCATCAATTACTGGAATGCCAAGCTGGCTGCTGATCTCAGTCGCCAGGTCAGCCATGCCACCACAGCCCAGGGCGATCGCCCCACAGCCATCTTCTTTTAGCGCAATTTGGCACTCCTTCAGAATCATCGTTTTAGCGAATGAGTCTGCTTCTAAACTGAGAACGGGTAGGTTAACAGCTCGAATTTTGCGACAAGAGTGAGTCATGCCATAACGTTCGACCAGATGTTGAGCAATGATTTGAGTGCGGCTTAACGTCGTCACAATGGAAAATCCTGTTGCCACAAAAGTGGCAGCGTGCATGGCAGCTTCGGCAATTCCTAAAACCGGACCTTTTGCCAATTCACGTGCCGCAAGCAGCCCCGGATCACCAAAACAGGCAATCACATAACCATCAACCCCCTCTGTTTCCCCTTTGCGAATTTCCTCCAAGATTCCTACCACACTCAGGGCTTCGTCGTAGTGTCCTTCGATTGAAACTGGACCCGTGGTTGGATTGCAAGCAATAATCTCAGTGCCAGGACTAGCGACTCTGCAAGCCGCGATGCCGATCTTTTCGGTCATGCTAGCAGTCGTGTTGGGGTTGATGACTTTGATTTTCATGAATGACAACCATGGGGCAACGCAGAGGGCAGCACAAAGGGCAGGGTATTTAGATAGAGTAGTTGCTTTCCTTCAGCAATTTGGCATTTTTTCTCACTTTTACCCCACCTTTTGAGGCTAACAGGACTCTTTCGTTCAGCTTGTACCCATTCCAAAAATTAGGGCTACGGATGGAAGGGCACCCCACAGTGCGGGGTGCCCTTCCATCCGTAGCCTCTTTTTAGAGAAAGGTTATAGAAGTTTCGCTGGGTTGACGAAAGCGGCAGTTTGGTGCGGTTAGGGAGCTGAGTACAAACCTAGTTGGTAGTTCTGCTTTTCGCTTAGCCGTTAGTTGCCCAAAAATGGGAGAAAGCCTTGGAAAACCTTGTATTAGCTTATCAAAAAGAACTCAAAATCTTTCCTCTACTCTAAAGCTTAGGACAGGAGCGTTGAAGTAGCGATTTCGAGCCGCAAAGATACTGCTTGCGTAACCAAAGTCATTATCTGTATAGGAGTAGCCATCTAAAAAGTATAAGTATAATTTCATACATTAGAGTATAATTCCGCACTCTAAACAAACAAGCGGAATAAAGAGCTGTCATACCTTCTGCTGTTGAAACCACCATGTTCTAAATAGCAAAAGATTCTCGCTTCAAGGATCTTTGCAGTTTCTTTCTATAATAGACGGTCTACTAACTATCTGATTTCTACTTAATCTGCTTATCCAGAGTTTGAAAAAACAAATTGACAACTATCTTAAGCAAGATGTGTCTTGCATTTTTCATTATTTTGTCGTAATTAATACTTACACGTACTTCCATGACCTACTAATATCTCATGGGAAATTGAAGTTCGACCTTCGCCAGTACGGTCAAGGTTCAGAAAAATTTTCTCTGAAACGGAGAATTTGAGTTAATCAACGCCAACCCGAGGACACTAAAGTGCAAAAGCATCTACTAGGCTCAGTCAGTCCAGTCTTTTTAATACGCTGGGCTGTTGTTAGCTTCCACCTTCACTACCTTTCATAGTGACTGTTGAGCAAGGCTACTTGGAGCCGAATAGCTTTTTGAGTGCGGAATTGACTCACCTATCTGTGCAGCGCAGGACTACTTTCCCTGCTCAAATGGAGCAATAGTGTAGTTCCCTCGCAGATACGTGAATAGGCGTTTTTGTGAGTTATTAGTAGTCAATTTAAAAGCACTGAGACACGACCACAAGCTTCTTCATAGCAGACTAACAGCCCTTTGAAAGACATTGGTTGATCCAATTTTCCTGGGTCTAGTTTGTAGCGAATTGCGACTAGTTCTAAGTGGCGATCGCTAGTTGAAAGTTTGTTTCTAGTTATCTCGCGAGTTTATTAAGTTGATTGCCTGCTGCTCGCTGTTCCGTCCTGCATCATAGTGGAGTGCAAAATGAGATTAAGCAGTGCTTTTCGCCGTTATCATCGACAACTCGCCATAGTTATGTGCTTGCCCCTAGCACTAACCATAATTTCAGGAATGGCTTACCCCATTTTTAGCGAATGGCTTTCCCTGAATAGCGTGGCGGGGTTTCTAGTTCAAGTTCATTCAGGTAGAATCTTTGGGTTACAAGGAATTTACCCCCTCCTCAATGGATTGGGTCTAGCAGGATTATTAGTTACAGGAATGAGCATGACAAGCCTATCTCGTCAACGCTCTATGAAAGATACTTTGAGTGGCAGCCGTTCTAAAAAAGTGGCTCCAGACTATATCGAGAGATAGTTTGCAACCAAGCTGTTTCTCAAAATTTTATGGATCGCTCTGCTTTGAGTGACTCGTTGATCTTAGTCCTGTTGCTAGTACCTGCTAGCAGCAGATCTGGGCTGCGGCAACGCAGATACTAAGACTCTAAAAAATAGATGTTGCAAGCTGAAATAGCGATCCAAACCACACAGCATTATTGCCGGAGAGAATTTGTATGTTTGAAGGGCGTAGGCTTCGTCGAACGCTTCTGATGGCCTTGCTAGCCATCGCTGCGATGCTTGGAGTATTTTTCGCAGGCTTTTTGAGTGGTGGGCAACCTGCTAATGCAGAAACCAGACTTGCCGAAGAGATTGCAAAAGAAGTTATTGCTGCTTGTCCGTTAGCAGATCCTTCAGATTCGGCAGCTCGTGATGAATGCGGACAAAAGCTAGGTGATTCTAAGATTCTGTCCGACGCTACAGCCGTTCCTGTACTTTGGGGTACTCAATTACAAAGGAACAACTACAACATCAGGACTTTAAGGACGACAACTCGATTCCATCCCCTTGTCATGTGGCGAGTATATCTCTCAGTATTCATGTTTAAGGGTGACTATAGAATCGAACAGGTTGGGGATGCGAGTGCAGGAACTCAGCAAACGATTATCTATTTCCCCTATGAATATCGTAATGATCTAGGTCTAGGCGAATATCCCTATCCATACTGGCACTCCAGAACAAAGTGGGAATCTTTCCAGTTTTCTCCTGAAGTACTTATGGTGATAGAGCAAGGGAAAATCAAAGCCGTGCTGCGTTCAGCAGAAAAAGATCGCTCTCGTGATTACAACTCCAGAACGTGGGATGGTCGCTGGACCTGGATTGGTGAGACCGGGCAACAAGAACCCCGTGTGACGCTGTTCTCCTACTTGCTCTCCGAGGATAATCCTTACACTGAGGAACTTGATCAGACTTACCGTGCATTAGATGCAGAGTCACGCAAGCACGATTGCCAAACTTGTCACAATCCTGGCAACCCCTCGTTTATTGCTCCACTCGGCATCATGAATTATCCAAACCAGGCGCTCTCAATTCGTCACACGATTGTAAGGGTCATGGAGTCCAATCGGATGCCGCCAGCAGCTGTAGACAGTAACGGTGAGTTTATTCATGCCGGAATCATTGATGAGGCTGAACGGCGAAAATATCTTGAGCTTGCCAGAGCTTTTGCAGAGGCAGGAGACAAGGCTCTCAAATTTGAAGGACAACCTATTCAGTAAATAAGGTTGTCTGAAGTTAACGGATCATATTAAGAGTGAGGTTTGAGATTTATGGATCGTCGCGAGTTTATCAACTGGGTTGGTTTGTTTGGGATTTCTGCTTCCTTGCCGATCGCCATTGCAGCTTGTACGAGTTCTCCGGAGGAAGAGCAAGCTGCAGCGCCTGAAGCAGCACCCAGTGAGGGGACTGGCACGCTAGAGATGGCACCCCGTGACGATGGGTTTATTCCAGTGGGCAGCTTAACCGCACTACAGGCTTCTCAATCTGGGGCGATCGTTCCTCCTGAGGTGGCTGTTGTGATTGTGAGAAATGCTAACGACCCAACCACTCCAACCGCAGTCAATCCAAAGTGTACTCACACTGGATGTCTTGTAGAATGGCACACCGCTGTCAATTCCTTTGTCTGTCCCTGCCACAATGCTGAGTTTGACCCAGCCGGAAATGTGACACAGGGTCCTGCCGAAGAGCCCCTTCAAACCTATGACGTGAAAGTTGAGGGAGACTCAATCCTGGTGAAGCTCGCTTAAGGGGTCTCTTACTCCATAGCGCTAGTCATCTCAATTAGGACAAGAAAAATAGGACAAGAAAAAGGAGCAGGGCTAAGCCCTGCTCCTTTTTCTTGTCCTAACCTGTATAGCTGTAGCTATACAGGTTTTAATACCGTTTCTCTAAAAAGAGGCTATGGATGGAAGGGCACCCCGCGTCGCGGGGTGCCCTTCCATCCATAGCCCTAATTTTTGGAATTGGTATAACTTGGACACACTCTAGAAAATTCGCTTCATGCTGTGTTCATGCTGTGCTTAAGTTGCTGGCGTTGCTGCAAGGGTAATGCTTGGTTTGGCATGATAGAAGAATGAAATGTCCTCAATGTAATTCAACTCAAGTCGCTAAGAACGGGCATCGTCGAGGGAGACAATGCTACAAGTGTAAGCAGTGCA